>JBBQZD010000048.1:0-14309 GCA_038208045.1 Gemmatimonadales bacterium
TGAATTCGCGCGGGTTGGCGGGATGCGTGCCGGCCGGCCGCCCGGCCCCCGCCGGGCGCCCTTTCACCTTCCGAATTAACGGAGCCTGCCCTACTTCCGAATTCGAATCCCAATTCCGGAATCCGAATTCCAATTCGCAGCTATGGCTGCCCCGCCACCTTCACGGGGGCCAACACCGAAACTCCGTTCGCACCAAAGGTGCCGGTCCCAAGCTGCCCATACTCATTGTCGCCCCAGCAGTAGATCACGCCGGGGCCGGCCTGGGTACCGCCGCCCACACCCGAGGGATTGGTCACGCCGCAGCTGTGCAGTTCACCGAGGGCCAGTGAGCGGAAGTTGAGTCCGCCGGCGACGATGGTCGGCGTCGGCGTATCGCCGAGCGATCCGATGCCAAGCTGGCCCGAGTTGTTGCGACCCCAGCAATACGCCTGGCCGCCGGTGGTGATGCCGCACGTGTGGTACTCGCCCGCATACAGCTTGCTGAACACCAGCCCGCCGGCCACTGCCTGCGGAATCGAGTCGCGCGCGGTACTCGATATCGCACCGCCCTTGCCGAGCTGACCGAAGCCGTTGGAGCCCCAGCAGAACGCCGCGCCGGCGCGCGAGAGCGCACAGGTGTGCAGCGCGCCCGCCACCAGACTGGTGGAGTCCAGCGGGATCGCCGACTTCACCGGCGACGGCACGAGCCGTGTCGTCGTCAGCACCGAATCGAAGCCCGTCTGTCCCGACTGATTGGCGCCCCAGCACCAGGGCACCGAGGTGCTTGCCGAATCGAACGGAGCGGCGATGACCGTATTGGGGTTGAAGCGCGGGAAGGCACAGGTATGCGCGCCGCCCGTGGCCACGGCTGACCAGGTCATGCCGGTGACGCCAGCGGCCGGCACGGTGACCTTCACGTAGTCACTGAGCTGATCACCCTTGGTCCCGTCGCCAAGCTGCCCGGCCGAGTTCGACCCGGTGCACGCGAGGACGCCGCCGACGCTGACGAAGCAGCTGTGCGTCTCCGAGGTCGAGACGGCGGTGAAGGTGAGCAGGGTGTTCCAGGTGCGGGACACCGGAAAGACCACCGGCGCATTGCTGCCCAGCTTGCCCCAGCAGAACAGCTGTCGCGCGACGGAGATGCCGCAGATATAGCCCGAGCCGCCGGCAATGGAACGCCAGGTCGGGAACGGACCGGTCAGCGTGTCGCTGAGCGTGACGCCGGCCCCCGGCTGGTTCACCGTCTTGGCCACGCCCTGGCCACGCTGGCCGTCTTCGCCGAAGCCCCAGCAATACGCCTTGTCGGCGGTGGAAATGCCGCACGAGAAATAGTTGCCCGCCACCACCTGCGTGAACTGCGCCGTCGCCGTGGCGTTGAACGTGAGCTTCGTCGACTTGACGAGCGCGCGAGCCAACCCCGCGCCCAGTCGCGTGCCCAGGGTCCAGGTGGTCGTCGCCTTGCCGGTTGCATCGGTGTAGGCCACGGCGGGGTTCACCGAGCCGCCGCCCAGGGAGTCCTTGAAGGCGACCGTGTCGCCGACGATCGGGTTCCCGAAGTTGTCCTTGACCGTGACCTGCAACTGGATCGGCAAGGCCGTGCCGGCGGCGGCCGACTGTCCGGCGCCCCCGGTGAGCGTGATGACGCGCGTGGTATCAGCGGTGCCGGTGGCGTTGAACACGATCGGCGTGAGGCCGGCCACGGTGGCGGTCGCGGTCTGTCCGATGGCACCCGTGCCGAGCGTCCAGCTGGCGCTCGCGTTGCCCGTGGCATCCGTGGAGTCCGCCAGGGCGACCACCGTGCCGCTAAAGATGTTCCCGGGCGCCCACGTCACCTTCACGCCGACCACGGGATATCCGAATTGATCCTTGACGTTCACCGACAGGGGCAGCGGCAGTCGGGCCGTGACCCGAGCCGTCTGCAAGTCGCCGGACACCTTGACGAATTGCTGCGCCGCACCGGTCTTGGCCGTCGCGGTGAAGACCGCGCTGTCGAGTGTGTAGTTGCCCTGCAGCACCGCCACGGCCCTGTTGGCGCCAAGCGTCGTGCCCATGGTCCAGGTGACGGTGGCGAGTCCGGAGATCGACGACGTCGAGGCGGCCGGGTTCACCGTGCCCCCGCCATCGCGCACCTGCCAGAGCACCGTGGCACCGGCCACCGGCTGGCCCCCGGCGTCCACCACCCTGACTGTCAGCGGCTCGGGAAGCGCCGCGCCCACCGCGCCGGTCTGTTGATTGCCGGTGAGCAGCTTCAGGGCAGCCGCGAAGTCTTGCGGGTTCACCGACGAAGGACCGGTGGTCGCTTCGCGGCAACCGCCGACGACGGCGAGAATCGCGAGCGCCGCGACGGTTCCAGTGGTGATGAGCTTGCGGCCGTGCATTCGCACTCCGTGCTGAGGACAACGGGATTTCGAATATCGTATGGCAATGGACGCGCGGCAAACGGGCGTCACCCACGACGCCAGTTCGCTGCTCCCATCAGACGGGCCGGACCGTCACTAGGTAACGCGGGATACCCCCGCAGGGTCCGGGGCGCCGGCTCGGCGTCCCTGCTATCTTACAGGGAAGCACCTTTCCACAGAACCCCGCCGTGAGCCCTTCGATCCGTCCCCCGAGTGAAATCCGCACCCCGGTCACCAGCGCCCGCCGGGTGGCGGCCGAGATCTGCGCGGATCTCCGGGGAGGGGTCCTGCTGGATGCCGCCTTCGACCGGCGCGCCGGCCCGCTGGATTCCCGCGACCGCCGCTGGACCCAGGAACTGGTCTATGGAATGCTCCGCCGGCGGGGCTGGCTGGACCATGCGCTGACCGCGCGGGTCCGCGGCGGCATCGCCCGCCTCGACGGCGACCTCACCGACCTGATCCGCCTGGGGGCCCAGCAACTGCTGTCCATGGGCAGCGTGCCGCCGTACGCGGCCATCGCCCAGACGGTGGAACTGGCCAAGCAGCGCCACGGGATGGGCGCCTCCAAGCTGGTCAACGCGGTGCTCCGCCGGCTGGACCGGGAGCGCGAGTCGCTCGGCGTCGAATTCCCGGCCGATCCCGTGGATGCCATCGCCACCGAGCACTCCCACCCGCGGTGGCTCGTGGCCCGCTGGGTGGCCCGCTGGGGCGTCGACGAGACGCGCGCCCTGCTCGAGGCCAACAACCACGAGGCGCCGGTGATCGTGCGCCCGTGGGGCGTCGACCGCGCACAGCTGGTGGCGATGCTCGAGGCCGCGAACCTGCGCGTGGAAGACGCGCCCCTGGTGGACGACTCGCTCCGCGTGGCCGGCCCCGTCCTGCTCTTCGAGCTCGAGCCTTTCACGCAGGGCCGCTGCTTCGTGCAGGATCCGGCCGCCACGCTGGTCACGCGCTTCGCCGCCGTGCCCGCCGGCGCCGTGGTCGCCGACCTCTGCAGCGCGCCCGGCGGCAAGAGCGTCGAACTCGCACGCGTCGCCGCGCTCGTCGTCAGCGGCGATCTGTCGCCGGGCCGGCTCAAGCGCCTGGCCGGCACCAAGCAGCGCCTCGACCTGGCCAACGTCTGTCCCGTGGCCTTCGACGCTCGTCGCCCGGCCATCCGGCCCGTTGACGTGGTGCTCGTCGACGCGCCGTGCACGGGCACGGGCACGTTTCGCCGTCATCCCGATGCGCGCTGGCGCCTGCGGATGAGCGACCTGGCCGTCACCGCCATGATGCAGCGCGACATCCTGCGCTCGGCCGCGCAGGTCGTGAAGCCGGGCGGCCTGCTGGTATATTCGACCTGTTCGCTCGAACCCGAAGAAAACGAGGAGCAGGTCGAGGCCTTCCTCGCGACCCATCCTGGGTGGACGCTCGAAGCGCCGCCCGCCGGTTCCGTTCCGCCCGAAACCCTCGACGCCGGCTACCTGCGCGTGCTGCCGCAGGTGCACGGCGCCGATGGCGCCTTTGCCGCCCGACTCCGGAGACCTGCATGAGTACCCGCCCGGCCGCCACGGTCCGCATTGCCCCGTCGCTCCTCAGCGCCGACTTCGCGAAGCTCGCCGACCAGCTCGCGATGATCGAGGCGGGGGGCGCCGACTGGCTGCACATCGACGTCATGGACGGCTGCTTCGTGCCCAACCTCACGTTCGGCGCCAAGATCATCGAGACCTGCCGGCGGCTCACGGCGCTTCCGCTCGACGTGCACCTCATGGTCGTGGAGCCGGAGAAGTACCTCGAGCGCTTCGCCAAGGACGGGGCCACGGTGCTCACCATTCACGCCGAAGCGACGCCGCACCTGCACCGGCAGGTGGAACGCATCAAGGAGTTCGGCTGCAAGGCCGGCGTGACGGTGAATCCCGCCACGCCGCTCGACGCGGTGCGCGAAATCGCGGCGGACCTCGACCTGCTCCTGGTGATGACGGTCAATCCGGGCTTCGGCGGGCAGGCGTTCATCCCCGGTTCGGTGGACAAGGTGCGTCGCGCACGGGCGTTGCTCGACGCGACCGGCAGCCGTGCCGCGCTCGAAGTGGACGGCGGCATCAGCCGTGACACCATTGCCGACTGCTGGCGCGCCGGCGCCGACACCTTCGTGGCCGGCCACGCAATTTTCAGCGCCACAGACCCGCAGGCCGAGATCGCGGCCCTGCGGGCGCGGTGCACGCTCCCCGTGGAATCCGCATGACCAACCGCAGGCAATGGCTCATCGTCGGCGGCGTGGTGGCCGGTCTGGCACTCGCCCTCTGGGGCGCCACGCGCACGTTCGGCAGCGACCTGTTTCCCGTGGCACCCGGGTCGCGGGCGCCGGCGTTCCGCGCCGCCACCATCACGCCGGGCGCGGCGACGATCAAGAGCATCGGTGACTACAAGGGGCACGTGGTCCTGCTGAACCTGTGGGCGACGTGGTGCGGCCCGTGCAAGCAGGAGATGCCGGGCATTCAGGCACTGCACGACTCGCTGGGCCCGCTGGGGCTGAAGGTCGTCGCCATCAGCGTCGACGAGCCCGACATGGGCAATACCATCCGCGCGTTCGTCGCCGAGCACCGGCTGACGTTCGAGATCCTGCACGAGGGAAGCGGGGCGATCGAGCGCGACTACCAGACCAGCGGCGTGCCCGAGACGTTCGTGATCGGCAAGGACGGCGTCATCCGCAAGCGCGTCATCGGCGCGGCCGCGTGGAACTCCGAGGCGAACCTGACCCTCTTGCGCGGCCTGCTCGCCGAGGACGCACCCTGAGATGAGCCCGCGCGACTCGCAGCGCGCCGGCGCACGGCTCTCGGCGGGCGCCGCGCTACGCGCCACCCTGCGCGCCGCCGTCGTCGAGCGGTGGCCGGTGAAGCTCGCCGCGCTGGCCCTCGCGGTGGTGCTCTGGCTCGTCGTGCGCGCCGAGGAACCGACGGAGGTGGTGCTTGCCGCCCGGTTCGTGCCGCTCCTCGACTCGTCGGTCGTGCTCGTGAGCCCGGCCCCGAGCACCGTGCAGGTGGTGGTGACGGGACGCACGCGCGAAGTGTTGAAGCTGTACACGAACCCGCCGGTGGTCGTGCGCCGGTTCGACGAGCAGGCGCTGCGTTCCGGAGTCGTCCGCGTGACGCTGTCACCGGCCGACGTGGACTTTCCGACGGGGGTCGAGGCGCGGGCGCGCGATGTCCGCCCGCGCACCTTCACGCTCGCCTTTCAGTCACGCGCCGCGGCCGATTCGGCGCGGCAGCCGTAGGCCATGCGCGTCCTCGGCATCGAGAGTTCCTGCGACGAGACGTCGGCGGCGGTCGTGAGCGGCACGGGCGACGACGTGCGGCTCGACTCGCTGGTGATCCTGTCGCAGGACGTCCACCGCATCTTCGGCGGCGTGGTGCCCGAAATCGCGTCGCGCGCGCACCTCACGGCCATCGTGCCGGTAGTGCGGCAGGCGCTGGTGGATGCGGGGCTGCCGCCGACTGGCGCGGGCGTCGATGCCATCGCGGTGACGCACGCGCCGGGCCTGGTCGGCGCGCTGCTCGTCGGCGTCGCCTACGCCAAGGGCCTGGGCGCCACGCTCCAGGTGCCGGTATTGGGCACGCATCACATGGAGGGGCACCTGTTCGCCACGGCGCTCGAGCACGCCGATGCGGTGCCGCCCTTCACGGCCCTGCTGGTAAGCGGCGGCCACAGCATGTTGCTCGACGTCGCCGCGTGGGGCGACTATCGGCTGCTCGGCAGCACGCGCGACGACGCCGCGGGCGAGGCGTTCGACAAGGTCGCCAAGCTGCTCGGCCTGCCCTACCCCGGCGGGCGGCCCATCGAGACGCTCGCGCGCGACGGCGACCCGTCGCGGTGCCGCTTTGCGCCGCCAATGCTGCACGGCGGGCAGAAGCCGGGAGACGACGACTACTATGATCTGTCGTTTTCCGGGCTCAAGACGGCGGTCCTGCGCACGGTGCGCGCGGCCGAGGCAGACGGCACGATCGACGCGCAACGGGCGCACATCGCGCGCGGCTTCCAGGATGCGCTTATCGCGACGCTGGCCGAGAAGTCGGCACGCGCCGCGCGCGCCTTCGGTCGCACGAAGGTGGTGCTCGGCGGCGGCGTGGCGTGCAACCGCGCACTGCAGGAGGGGACGCTGCGCGCCGTGTCGTCGTTCGGCGGGCGCGTCTTCGCCCCCACACCGAAGCTGGCCACGGACAACGCGGCGATGATCGCCCGCGCGGGCCTGTGGCGCCTGGAGCAGGGCGAGCACAGCGGGCCCGACCTCAACGCCTACGCCTCGCGTCCGATCCCCGGCCTGCGCGGCTGACGTCGCGCGCGTTCGCTTGCCCGTGTGCCGAACCGACGGCTACAATCTCTGCACGCGCAATCTCGCTGTCGCGAGTGCGCCTTCCCTTCGCCCGCGTCCCATCATGCCTGCTCGCCTGCTTGCCGTCCTTGCCGCGCTCGCCCTTGCCGTCACCTCCGCCGCCGCCCAGGACGAACCGGGCTGGCTGCGCTATCCGGCCATCTCACCCGACGGCAAGACCATCGCCTTCACCTACAAGGGCGACCTGTACCGCGTCCCGAGCGCCGGCGGCCTCGCCACGCAGCTGACGCAGCATCCGGCGCAGGACTTTATGCCGGTCTGGAGCCATGACGGCCGACGCATCGCATTCGCGAGCGACCGGCACGGCAACTTCGACATCTACGTGATGCCCGCCGCGGGCGGCGAGGCGCGCCGGCTGACGTTCCATTCGGCGGCGGAGTACCCGTACAGCTTCACGCCCGACGACCAGTCGGTGGTGTTCGGCGCGGCCCGCATGGACGCGGCCGCCAACCGCCAATACCCCGCCGCGTCGCAGCCCGAGCTCTACGCCGTGGCCGCGGCCGGCGGCCGGCCCACGCAGCTGCTCACGACGCCTGCCGAGGACGCACGCTTCAGTGCGGACGGCCAGCAGCTGCTGTATCACGACAAGAAGGGCGGCGAGAACGCGTGGCGGAAGCATCACACGTCGTCGATTACGCGCGACATCTGGATGCAGGACGTGAAATCCGGCGCCCACCGGAAGCTGACGACCTTTGCGGGCGAGGACCGCAATCCGGTCTTTGCCAGCGGCGACAAGGCCATCTACTATCTCAGCGAGGAAGGCGGCACGTTCAACGTCCGCCGGATGGAGCTCGGCAGCGGCGCGTCGAGGCAGATGACGTCGTTCAAGGGGCCACCGGTGCGCTTCCTGAGCATCGCCGACGACGGCACGCTGGGCTTCGGGCACGACGGGCAGCTGTACACGATGAAGCCGGGCGCGCAGCCGCAGCGCGTCGCCGTGACCATCAGTACCGACGCCAAGAGCAATGACGACCAGCTGTTGACGGTCACCGGGAACGCGCGCGAATTCGCCGTGGCACCTAGCGGCAAGGAAGTGGCGTTCGTCTTTCGCGGCGACGTCTTCGTGGCCAGCGTCGAGGGCGGCGTCACCAAGCGCATCACCAACACGCCGGCCGCCGAGACGGGCGTCAACTTCTCGCCGGATGGCAAGGCCCTGGTGTATGGCTCCGAGCGCGATGGCCGCTGGGCCATCTACGAAGCGCGCCGCACCCGCGACGCCGAACCGTATTTCTACGCCTCCACCGTCGTCCGCGAGACGCCGCTGGTCGCCAACACGCACCAGAACTACCAGCCCCGCTATTCCCCCGACGGCAAGGAACTCGCGTACATCCAGGACCGCAACACGCTGCGCGTGCTCAACCTGGCCAGCAAGGCGGAGCGGACGCTTCTCGACGAGCAGTCGATCTTCAGCAACAACCCCAACCACCAGTTCGCGTGGAGCCCGGACGGCAAGTGGATGCTGTTCGACCTCTCGGTGCCGGGCATCGCGCCCGGTGAAGTGGGCCTCGTGCCCACGGACGGCAAGGGCAAGGTCGTCAACCTCACGGAGAGCGGCTTCGAGGACGGCGGCGCCAAGTGGATCCTCGGCGGCAAGGCGATGCTCTGGTTCAGCACGCGTGACGGACTGAAGTCCGTCGCCCAGAGCGGCGCTGCGCAGCGCGATGCCTACGCGATGTTCTTCACCCGCGACGCCTGGGACCGCTACCGGCTGACCAAGGAAGAGTACGCGCTGGTGAAGGAGTCGGAGGACAAGGCGAAGCCGAAGACCGACTCGTCGAAGGCCAAGCCCGACTCGGCCGTGAAGCCCGTCACGTTGACCATGGAGCTCGACGGCATCGACACGCGCAAGGCGCGCCTGACCATCCACTCGTCGTCGCTCGGCGACGCGCTGGTGAGCAAGGACGGCGAGACGCTGTACTACCTGGCGCGCTTCGAGAAGGGGATGAACCTCTGGTCGACCAACCTGCGCACGAAGGAGACCAAGCAGGTGCTGACGCTCAACGCCACCGGCGGGAGCATGCAGTGGGACGCGGAGCAGAAGAACATCTTTTTGCTCGCCGACGGCGGCATCAGCAAGATCGACCCGGCCGCCGCCGCCGCCAAGCGGGAGACGGTGCCGCTGGGGGGCGAGATGCTGTTCGACATCGCCGCGGAACGCGAGACGATGTTCGATCACGTCTGGCGCAAGGTGCGTGACACGTTCTACACGCGCGGCTACCACGGCGTGGACTGGATGGCAATCCGCCCGGTCTATGCCAAGTACCTGCCGCACATCGGCACGCAGTTCGAGTTCGCCGAGATGCTCGCCGAGATGCTCGGCGAGCTCAACATCAGCCACAGCGGCGCCACGTTCTCGCCGTCCAGTCCCACCGACGATGCCACCGCGTCGCTCGGCGTCATCTTCGACCAGCAGTACGCGGGCGCGGGCGCGAGGATCGTCGAGGTGATCAAGGACGGCCCGCTCAACAAGGCCGGGATGAACGTGACTCCGGGCACGATCATCGAGGCGGTGGATGGCCAGCCGGTCTCGCCAGCCACCGACATCGCGCAACTGCTGAACCGGAAGGCCGGCAAGTCGGTGCTGCTCGCGCTCGCCGACGGCGCCGCGAAGAGCGAATTGGTGGTCAAGCCGGTGACGCCCGCCGAGGAGAACCGGCTGCTCTATACCCGCTGGGTGCGCCGCAACGCCGACGAAGTGGAGCGGCTCGGCAACGGCCAGCTTGGCTACGTGCACATTCCCGGCATGAACGATGGCGCGTATCGCACGACCATCGAGGACGTGATGGGCAAGTACGCCACGCGGCGCGGCATCGTGGTGGACACGCGGTTCAACGGGGGCGGCGACCTGGTGGCCGACCTCGCGATGTTCCTGAGCGGCAAGAAGTTTTTCGACTACACCACCGACACGCGGAGCAACGGCTACGAGCCCAACTTCCGCTGGAGCAAGCCCAGCGTGTCGCTGGCCGGCGAGGCGAACTACAGCGACGGCCACTGCTACGCGTACGCCTACAAGGACCAGAAGCTCGGACCGCTGGTCGGGATGCCGACGCCCGGCACCTGCACGTTTGCTGGCTGGGAATCGCTGGCCGACGGCCTGCGCTGGGGCGTGCCGGGAGTTGGCGTGAAGGACGCCAACACGGGCAAATACCTCGAGAACTCGCAGACCGAGCCCGACATCCTGGTGATGAACGAGTACTCGGTGGTGAACAAGGGGCGCGACCAGCAACTCGAGGCCGCGGTGGCGGCACTGCTGCGGCTCGTGCGGTGACCGCGCGCGCGCCGCGGCGCCGCGGCAGCCGCGGTCGGTCGGCACCGATGGTGCCGGCCGCGCCGGCGTTTTCTCGGGTGATGCCGCCCGCGCCGGCGCGTTGGGAGGCGGGGGCGCGGCTCGAGCAGGTTCTGGAGAAGGTGGCGCCGTTGCTGGTGGTCGTCGATGCCGATCCCGCGCGGGCGCTCGCCAGCGAGGATGTCCATGACTTCCGCGTGGCGCTGCGCCGGTTGCGCAGCTGGTTGCGGGCCTGCGCGCCGCTGCTCGGCGACGACGTGCCGCGCCCGCTGCGCGCGGCGCTGCGCAAGCTCGCGCTACGCGCCGGCCGCGCGCGCGACGCGCAGGTGCAGTGGCAGTGGCTCAGCGCGCTTCCCGCGCCGAGCACGGCGGGAGCCGGCCGCGCCGCTGCCTGGTTCGCCGCCCGGCGCGCCGCCGACTTCGCGTTGGAGTACGAGCGCCTGCGGCGCGTGGTGGCCGCGAAGTGGCCGGCGCTCGCCAGCACGCTCGGCGCCGCCCTGCGCGACCACCCATCCCGCGACCGGGAAGCGGCCGTCACGCTCCGCGCGCACCTCGGACGCGTCATCGCGCACCACGCCACGGCGGCGCTGCGCGCGCTCGACCGCGTCGAGCACTGCACCCAGGTGCGGCAGATTCACCGGGCCCGCATCCAGGTGAAACGGCTGCGCTACGTCGTGGAAGCGGTCCCCGCGCCGTCGCCACCCGTGGTCGCCGCACTCAAACGCCTGCGCCGCTTCCAGGACTCGCTGGGCGCAATCCACGACGCGCACGTGCTTGTTGCCCGCGTCGGGCAGACCCTCGGTGAGCGGCGGAAGCGCGGCACACCGCGCCCGGCGTTGCGCGACCTGCGCGCGTTGCGCGCCGCCCTGCGCCGCGCGGAGCTCGCGGCCTTCCGCACGTCGCTCGACCAGCTCGTCGCGCCGCATACGTCGGCCCTGTGGACGGCCGTCGGCGCGCTCGCGCGCCGGCTGGGCGCCGACATTCCACCGGTCGCGCCCAGCGCATAGCTTGGAGCATCGGCCCCGGCCGGGTCGCCACGCCACACCGCCGTCGCGGACTTCATGCGCATCCTCATCGTCGAAGACGACCGCCAGCTCAGACAGTCGCTCGCCCGCGGCCTTCGCGAGGAGTCCTACCTCGTCGACCAGGCCGCCGATGGCGAGGAGGCGCTCGCGCTCGCCGCGGCGCATGCGTACGACGCCGTGGTGCTCGACGTCCTCCTGCCGCACGCCGATGGCCTCGAGGTCTGCCGCGCCCTGCGCGCGCGCGAGGCGCAGGTACCCATTCTCATGCTGACCGCGCTCGACGCCGTCGAGCACCGCATCGCCGGGCTCGACGCGGGCGCCGACGACTACCTCACCAAGCCCTTCGATTTCGGCGAGCTGCTGGCGCGCCTGCGCGCGCTCCTGCGCCGCCGCGGGGAAGTGCTGGCCGACGACCTCGTGGTTGGCGACCTCGTGGTGGACACCCGACGGCGCACCGCTCGGCGCGGCGACCGGGCGATTCCGCTCACCGCCAAGGAATTCGCGTTCCTTCATCATCTGGCGCGCAATGCCGGCCGCGTGGTCAGCCGCGCCGAGCTGATGACCCACGTCTGGGATGACAGCAAGGGCTCGTACACCAACGTCATCGACGTCTATGCCAGCCGCCTCCGCCGCAAGATCGACGAGGGCGAGCGCGTGGCACTCTTCTCGACACAGCGCGGCGCCGGTTACATGCTCGACGCCCCGCCCGCCGCTCGGCCGGCGTCGCGGCCCGGAGTATCGCGCCCGTGACGACCTGGCCGGCCTCGCTGCGGCTCCGCCTCACGCTCTGGTTCACGCTCGTGCTGGGCGCCACGCTGGCCGCCTTTGCCGCCGGCTCATACGGCGTCTTCGCGCGCACCCTGCGCGCCCGCACCGAGAACTTCGTGAACGAAGCCCTCACGGCCTTCTCGCGCGAGCTCACGGCGGAGCGCCGCCTGCTTCCCGACGCCGGCACCGCGGCGCAGAAGACGGTGGAGGAGGTGCGCTTTCGCGACCTGCAGATCGTCATCACCGACTCGGGCGGGCGCGTCGTGGCCCTGGGCGCGGAACCGCAGGAACCCGGCCATGAGCGCGAGCGGCTTCCGCTCGACCTCGCCCGGCTGTCGCAGGCAATGCAGGCGTTGCCGTGGGCGCCGGCCACGCGCACGCTGCCGGACGCCCAGGGCGGATTCCTCGTGGTGACGCGTCCGCTCTCGCTCGAGGGCACGCCACTGCGCCTGGCGGCCGTCTACCCGCTGCACGACGTGCAGACGGTGCTCGACCGCATCCGCGCGTCCTTTCTCGTCGCCATTCCCCTGCTGCTCGCCTGTGCCGCGGCCGGTGGGTACTTTCTCGCGCGCCGCGGCCTGTCGCCCGTCGCCGCCATGGCCGCGCGCGCCTCGCGCATCAGCGCCTCCACGCTGCACGAGCGCCTGCCCGTCTCCGCGACGGGCGACGAGCTCGGCGAACTCGCGACCGTGGTGAACGGCCTGCTCGACCGGCTCGAGCGCGCCTTCGCCCAGCAGCGGCGCTTCATGGCCGACGCGTCGCACGAACTGCGCACGCCGACGGCGATCCTGCGCGCCGAAGCGGATGTCACGCTCGCCCGCCCGACCCGCCCGGAGGAGGAGTACCGCGCCTCGTTCGAGATCATGCGCGACGCCGCCCGCCGGCTCACCCGCATCGTCGATGACCTGTTCCTCATCGCGCGCGCCGACGCCGGCCACCTGGAACTGCGCGCCGAGGATCTCTATCTCGAGGAGGTCGTGCTGGACGCGGTGCGCGGCATCCGGCCCATCGCCGAACTGCGCGGCGTGCACCTGTCGGTGCAGGCGGTGGGCGATGCGCCGGTGCACGGCGATCCTGACCTGCTCGGCCGGCTCGTGCTGAACCTGCTCGACAACGCCGTGAAGGTCGCCCCCGCGGGCAGCCGCGTGGACGTGGGCATCGCGCGGAGCGGTGCCTGGTGCACGCTCGCCGTCACCGATCCGGGGCCGGGCATTCCCCTCGAGGCGCAGCCGCGCATTTTCGAGCGCTTCTATCGCGCCGACGCCGCGCGATCCCCCGTGGACACGACGGTGACGAGCGGCGCCGGCCTGGGCCTGGCCATCGCGCGGCACATCGCCGAGGCGCACGGCGGGCGGCTCGAACTCGCCGAGTCGGGCCCCGGGCACACGACCTTCCGCGCGTCACTGCCCGCCGCCGCGCCCCACCCTACTTGATGAAGGTGCCGTCGCGCAGTTCCTGAATGGCCTGCTGCAATTCGGACTTGGTGTTCATGACGATGGGTCCATACCACGCCACGGGTTCCCTGATGGGAGCACCGGACACCAGCAGGAAGCGAATGCCGTGCTCGCCGGCCTGCACCGTCACCTCATCACCGCTGTCGAACAGCACGAGCGACCGGTTGCCGGTGGTTTCCCGCACGACGGTCTCGTCGGCGTCCTTCTCGGTGAGCACGCCGAACGGCGCCGACGCGCCGCGAAAGTCGCCGTCACCCTCGAAGACATAGGCAAAGGCGTTGCGGCGCGTGTCCACCGGCAGCGACTTCCGACGGCCGGGCGGCACCCAGACGTCCAGGTAGCTTGGTTCGGCGGCGATGCCATCCACCGGGCCCCGCCGGCCCCAGAACTCGCCGCACACGATTCGCACTGAGGTGCCGTCGTCGTCGGTCACCGTCGGCACGTCCTTGCCTTGCACGTCCTGGTAGCGCGGCGCCGTCATCTTGAGCGACGACGGCAGGTTGGCCCAGAGCTGGAACCCGTGCATGCGCCCCGCGGCATCGCCCGTGGGCATCTCCTGGTGCAGGATCCCGCGCCCGGCCGTCATCCACTGCACGTCGCCGGCGCCGAGCGAGCCCTGATTCCCCAGGCTGTCCCCGTGCGCCACGGTCCCCGCCAGCACGTAGGTGATGGTCTCGATGCCGCGATGCGGATGCCACGGAAAGCCGGCCAGGTAGTCCTGCGGGCGTTCGCCGCGGAAATCGTCGAACAACAGGAACGGATCGGTCTCGGACGAGTCGCCGAAGCCGAACGCACGGCGCAGCCGCACGCCGGCACCTTCCATCGTGGGGACCGACTCGATGATGCGTTTCACGGGGCGAACGGACATGGCAACTCCTGCAGGGGGCACATCCTAGTACTACAGTTGCACCTCATTTCCGTCGGGCGCGATAGTGGGCACGACGCGCGGCGGCTTGATGATCGCGTCGCCAGCGCGAGCGCGCAATGACGGGAGGCGCGGGCTCGCGGTCTGGGCGCAGGACGAGCGCGCCG
>JBBQZD010000049.1:0-14247 GCA_038208045.1 Gemmatimonadales bacterium
AGCCCGTCTTCGGACACCCAGCGGGCCCGCTGCATGTTGGCCCAGTCGGGGTTCACGTCCGCGCTCGTGAACGTGCCGTACCAGAACTGCTGTTCGGCGGCGTAGTTGCCCGACTCGGTGAACTCGCCCGAGGCGTTGCCGACGCGGACGAGGAAGTCGCCGAGCGCGGTGGACAGGTTGCCCGACATGCCGTTGACGAGCGCGGGCATGGCGGCGGCGGTGTTGAGCAGTTCGTCCTGCAGGGGTCCCGGATTGGTGACCTTCATGTCGCAGGAGGCACCGATCAGGAGGGCCGCGGCGGCCAGCGCGGCGCGGCGGGCGATGAAGTTGCGTGAGGTATGCGTCATGGTCAGAAGCCCACGCGGAGGGTCATCGAGAACGTGCGATACGGCCCGAAAACGTAGTAGTCGCGCCGGGCAAACGTGTCGTCACGCTGGTCCGCGCTCTCCGGGTCGAGGCCGGTGTAGTTGGTGTTGGTGAAGAGGTTGCGACCGGCGATGATGAGCGACGCCGAGCGCGCCCCCTTGAGGTACTTGGGCGGCAAGTCAATGGTGGCCGACAGGCTGCGCAGCTTGAAGAAGTCGGCCGGCTCGACCCAGAAGCTGTAGTCGCGCAGCGATGAGGTCAGCGTGCAGCGGGCGCGGTCGATTGCCCGCACGTCGTTGAGCGCCGAGGCGTCGCCGGCCGCGGCCGCGCGCAGCTTGTCCTGGACGGCGAAGCACGGGCGCCACACCTTGAGGTTGGCGTTCTGGTAGCCGGCGGCGTTCAGGTTGTGCCCGCCGAACTGCCACTCGCCCAGCGCCTCGAACGTCACGCGCTTGTACAGCGTGAGCGTGAGGATCGGGTTGTAGGTGCGCGTCGCGAAGACCGAACCGAGGTACTGGTTGTCCATGATGACAGGGTCGGCGAACTCGCTGGCGTTCATCACCTTCTTGCCCATGTACGACGGGACGGGGTAGCCTTCCTGCACGTAGGTGCGGCCGAGGGAAAAGATGGTGAGCGTCTGGCCGCCCACGTCCTTGGCATTGCTGTGCAGGATCGACGTGCCCAGCTTGGCCGTGAGGTTCACGTTCGGCCGGCGAACGAGCTCGCCGGTGACCATCACTTCGGTGCCGTTGTTCTCGAGCGTGCCGACGTTGGTCAGCTGGCTGCGCGAGAAGCCCATGGAGGGCGGCTGGATGACGGGAATCAGCGCCGCGTCGGTGGTCTGCGTGAAGTACGTGACCACGAGACCGAGACGCCCGTCGAGCGCTGCGGCGTCGAAGCCCAATTCGATCTCACGCGACTTCTCGGGCCCCAGGTCGGCGTTGCCGAGCTGGTTCGGAGTGAAGGCCGGCTTGCCGTTCTCGGCGGCGACCGGGTCCCAGGTGCGGACGGCGTCGAACGCGCCCGGCGCCTTGCCGGACGAGCCGACGGCGGCGCGCAGCTTGAGCGACTCCACGTACTTCTTGGGGAAGAAGTTCTCGTCGGAGATCACGTACGAGGCGCTGAGCTTCGGGTATGCCTGCAGGCCGAAGCTCTGGCCGAAGGCGCTGTTGCCATCCACGCGCACGCCGGCGGTAAGGAACAGAATGTCGCGCCAGCCCATTGCCTGCTGGCCGAAAAAGCCGGCGTTGATGACGCGCTGGTCGTCGACGCTCGTGATCTGTCGCAGTGAGCCGCTCTCGAGCGTCGGCAGCCCGGGGCCCGCGAACTGGTCGGACTGCAGCGCGGTGGAGTAGAGCCGGCTGTCGAAGACCTGGCCGCCGACCGAGGACGAGGACGTCCACGACTCGCCGATCGGATGTCGGTACGTGCTGGCGAAATCCGCCGTGATGTACTGGCGGTGCCAGAGCGTCTGGAACTCCTGGCCGAGCGGGACGCGCGGGTGCCCGAACGGCGTGATGTAGGTGATCTCGGCATTGTTGTTGTCGTAGCCGACGGCCAGCCGGTTGGTGAAGCGCTCGGTCGGCTGGTACGTCAGGATGGCGCCGGTGATGAAGTGGTACGTCGTGTTCTTGACGTCCGACGAGAAGAGCGCCGCGTTGTCCACGCAGGTCACCGTGGCGTCGGCGCAGCCCGTGCTCTTGAAGCCCGAGCTGGAGCCGCGCGAGATGTTGAGCACGGCGCCGTTGGCGCTGTTGCCGTCGGCGAAGCCCTGCGAGAAGTTCTGCGCTACCGACGAGTTGACCGCGATGGTCAGCCCCTTGGCCGCCCGGAACCCGAGGTTCGCGCGGAGGCCACGGTTGTGCGCGGCCGAGCGCGGCAGCACGCCCTTCTCGTCGTCGAAGTTGCCGGACACGAAGTAGGTCGTGCCGCTGTTGGTGCCGCCGCGGACGCTGACGTTGAACTTCTGGATCGGTCCGTGGCTCAGCCAGCTGTCGTTGGAGGGGCAGGACGGATCATCGAACTTGATGCCGTCGCCGCTGACGTTGAGTGGGCCACGGCACTTGTTGAAGAACAGGCCCGTCGGATCGCTCTTCGGTCCGACGTGCCCCATGTAGTTGAAGCCGGCGCCGAGGCTGGCCGTCCAGCGCGCGACGCCGTCCCTGCCCTGCTTGGTGAAGATCTGCAGGACGCCGCCCGAGGCTTCGGTGCCGTACAGCGTGGTCGCCGCCGGCCCCTTCACGATCTCGATGTGGTCGATATCGTCGGCCGAGATGTCGTTGAGTGGCGACGAGAACTGCCGGCCGCCGACATTGGTCGGGGTGCGTCCGTTGAAGACGCGCACGCCGTCAATGTAGATGAGCGGGCTGTTGCCTTGGCTGACGCTGTTGACGCCACGCAGGCGGATGGTGCCGCCGGCGCCCGGCTGGCCGGAGTTGGCGAGCATCGAGACGCCCGGTGTGGAGCCGGCGAGCAGCTGCTGCGGGTTGGAAGCCGCCGAGCGCGCGATCTGCGCGGTGTCAATGGTGGCCATGGCGGTGCCGATGGACCGCCGCTTTTCCTCGCCGGTGGCGGTGACGACGACGCCGGAGAGCGCGAAGGCGGCGCGCGAGAGCGTGAAGTTCGCGGTGGCGCTGCCGCTGGCGGCGAGCTGCACGGTCAGGACGACGGGCTCGAAGCCGATGAACTGCGCGCGCACCTGCACGGCGCCCGGTTCGACGCCGCGAATGGTGAAGGCACCGGTGGCATTGCTGATGGTGCCCAGCCGGGTACCCACGATGGTGACTTGCGCGCCTTCGAGGGGATTGCCGACGCCACGTTCAACGACGGTGCCGGTGATGGTGCCGGGTGTCCCCTGGGCGGCGGCGGTGAGTGCCGACGCGGCGACGAGGCTCGCGACCGCGAAGCCGAACTTCGCGAAGCGGTGGAGCGGGGATGGGAGCATGGAGCACGACCTCCGGAGGGGTGGAGTGCGAGGCGCGGCACGCAGGCCGTTGCCGAACGCGGGCCTTCACGGATCAGGGGGCGGGTGAAGTCCTTCAACGTCAGGCTAGAACTTGCTGCGACGCGCGATGATACTCAACTACGCGCCGCCGCCATCGATAGTTGAGCGTGACGAACGGGAAAATTGCCGCCGGATTCCCAGTTGACCACGCTCGGCGGCGGGGTGATATTTAGGGGTTCAGGGCCATTAGCTCAGGTGGTTAGAGCGCACGCCTGATAAGCGTGAGGTCCGAGGTTCAACTCCTCGATGGCCCATCCGGAAACGGAATGCCCCATATGGCTTTGCAGCCGTGTGGGGCTTTCTCGTGCCCTCGCTCCGGTGCCGGCAGTGTCTCCCACAGTGACAGGGAGAGGCTATGGGCAGAACTCGGATGCCCCCCCCGAAGCTCCGCAAAGACGGCACCTTGTCCGCCAGCGCCAGCTGTATTACAATGTATGACATGAAGACCGCCGTGTTGACGATCCGTCTGGATCCGGCCCTCGAGCGCCAGTTGCGCCGCCTCGCGAAGCGGACGGGACGCAGTCGCAGCGATCTCGCGCGCGACGCCTTGCGCCGCCAGTTGGCCGTGGCGCAGTTCGACGAGATCCGCCGTCGCGTCCTGCCGCTGGCCGGAGCCCGCGGCTATCTCACCGACGAGGATGTGTTCCGCGACGTCTCGTGAGAGTGGCGCTCGACACCAACGTGCTCGCGAGCGCCATCGGCACCCGAGGTCTGTGCGCCGACGTGATGCGTCTGGTCCTGCTCGAACACGAACTGGTGGTCGGCGAGCAGGTGTTGGAAGAACTGCGTCGGAACCTCACGAAGAAGTTCCGCCTGAGCGCGGCGCTGGTCGACGAAACCGAAGAGCTGCTCCGGGCGGAAGCGATCGTGAGCACCACGGCCGACGCGGTGGACATCGACACCCTCGATGACGCGGACGCACGCGTGCTCGGCGAGGCCGTTGCGGCCAAGGCGGACGTCTTCGTGACCGGCGACCTGGAACTGCAGGAACTCGGTGAACGCGCGCCGCTCCCGATTCTCAGTCCGCGCCAGTTCTGGGAACTCGTCCACCGCGGGGACTGAGCCCAGACCGTTTCGCCGGCGCAGGTTCCGGGGCGGGAGATCGTCTCGCCGCGAGCCGCCCAGCCTGACGCATCCGAGCGCAGGGTCTTGAGGGTCCATGGCGTCCATCCGCACGCGCAGGATGTTCTTCAACCCGCGCATCTGGCGCACTTTGCCACGCAAGACTGAGCAGGACGTTCGTGCCGCGCGGACCAAGTGAACATTCGCGCACAAATCATGCGCAGTGGCAGGGTCCTGACAAGCGTGAGGTCCGAGGTTCAACTCCTCGATGGCCCATGGTGGAAGAGCAAGACCCCCAACGAAACAGGGCCCCGGTGTCCCGGGGCCCTGCGTCGTTCATGACGAGCCGTTCTGCTAGCCGAGCAGGTTCACCAGGCGCAGCAACGTCGCCGCGTTGGCCTCGCTGATCTTCTTGCCGGACTGCGCCGACAGCTCGTTGCGGAACGCGCCGTACGAGCCCTGCCGCAGCTTGACGCACATCGAGTTCGCCACGCCGGCGTTGCTGACCCAGCGCTCCACCAGCGCGCAGAGGCCGCCCGACGTCACGGCGACGGTGAAGCTCGCCGACGCGGCGTTGGTGTTGCCGGCATTGTCCGCGGCCGTGGCGGAAAACGTGTTGGCGCCCGCCGGGAACGTATACGCCGCACCGTTCACGTTGGCGCACGAGTTCGCGGCGAGCCCCGACATGGCATCGCTGGCCGCGCACGTGATCGCCACCGTCTGGTCCACCGTGTAGCTGCCGGCGTTTCCGGCGTACCCGATGACCGGCTTCGTGGCGTCACGCTTGATGGTGACCGACTCGCTGGCGGCGCCACCCGCCGACGTGGCGCTGCAGGTGACGGTGACACCGTTCGTGTCGTTGCTGACCGTCGCCGCGGCGCACGCCGGAGACGTAATGGCAGACTCGGCGTCCGTCACGGTCCAGGTCACGATGACGTTGGTCGTGTACCAGGCATTGTCGCCGAGCGTACCGGTGACAGTCGGCGTGATGACGGGCGGCGTGTTGTCCGCCGGGCCGAGCGACTCGATCCGGACGTCGTCGAGCATGGCGCCGCCGCACCCACCGAAGCCGGTGGCCGTGAATCGCAGCATCGTGGCGATACCCGACGGTCCTCCCGCCGACTGCGCCTCAAAGCTGTGCCCGTCCCATCGCATGCGTCCCGCGTCTTCGCCTGCGCCCGGGGCGAAGGCGAACTCCCGACTGGTTCCGCCGAACCCTACCCGAACCGTGGCGCCCGAGGTGCAGGTATAGTTCTGGGAGAGCGCGAAGGAGACGCGGTACCTGTAGTTGGCGGTCGTGCTCACGATCTGGCTGATCGCGCCGTCGTTCAGGTCCAAGACCTGCACCCCGTCCGGAACGCCCGTGAACTGGAAGCCGATCTCACCGCTCTGCGTGTCAACCGTATTCGCGTCGACCGTCCATCCGGCCAGACCCTGGTCATCGCTGTTGAAGGTCTGCCAGGGGAAGGCGTGGGGAGACAACGGCCACGGTCCCGCGCCGATCACGGGCCGCTCAAAGCTCCCGTTGACCAGCCCGTTGCGCGTCCACCGCGTGGGGTCGAGCGGAAATTCGTCCTCGTCGTTCAGGTGGCCGTCGCCGTCCAGGTCCGGGTTCAGCGGCGGCGGCGGGTTGGTCGAGGTCTCGAGCCGGAACTTTCCGCCGGCGGCGCCGCCACCGTCGAAAATGATGAATTCGAGGGTATGCGTTCCGTTCAGGGTGAGCCCGTAGGAGTTCGCGGCGAGGTCGGTGCCCTGCACGCCAACGAGCGTGTTGTCGAGGTAGATCCAGGAGCAGTTGTCGGCGAGCAGCCGGATGACGAAGCTGCCGTTTCCGGTGACCTGGGTCCGGTACTTCGTCCAGTTATGCCCGCCGGGGCCGACCGACGGCAGGCTGTTCCACGCGTTGATCCACGGGGCGGAGAAGAAGTCGTTGGCCCACGGATGTCCGGTCAGGACGTAGGCGTTGTGCTCGTTCTGCCAGTTCGCATTGAGTCCGACCAACGGCTGATTCGTGCAGACGCTCGTCGGCCAGTTCGCGTACGCGGCGTTCGGAATGATGGCGTCCCAGGTGCGGACGTTCGCTCCGCTGGTGAAGACGAGGTTCTGGACAGCTTTCTGCACGACCGGCTTCACGTTCAGCGCGGTCTCCGACGCGGTCGGTGCTTCCCCGCACGCAGCGAGAACGGCCAGCGCGGCCAACGTGGCAAGACGGTGGTTCAATGTGCACTCCTGGGTCCCACGGCGGACCCGTCAAAGGGGGGGCAGCCTGCAAGCGCATCAGTTCTGGCACGCCGAAGCCACGCGGGGGTCGGTGGTGCGTCAGATCTAGGTGCCGGCCGATAGGGGCAAGCGTATGACGCTACCGTTATCTTGCTGTTACCCGACGGCGGTCGGGGGGCCGCGCCGGGGTTTAGCAGGGAGGCGAGGCCTGACCGGGAACATCAAATTTGCCATGCATTTACAGGTGGTTGCCGTTCGCCGTCTGACGCGCGATACTTCGCCCCTTCGCGACAAGCGGTTTCCCCGCAGGTTGACCGATCCTCTGCCCCTCGCGCATTGATCATGAGTGAAGCGGCTGACGCCGCGCCCGCCACGCTGATCACGCTCGGACGGCTGGGATTTGATGCACCACATCAGGCCGGCGCGGCCCGGCTGCTCAGTCAGCCCAAGCGCCTGGCGGTGTTGCTGTATGTACTGCTGTCCGCCCGGGGCGGTTCGGCATCGCGCGACCGCGTCATCGGTGTCTTCTGGCCGGAGTCGGATGCCAGTCGGGCCCGCAACGCGCTGCGCCAGACGCTGTCGTTCCTGCGCACCTGCCTGGGCAGCGATGCCCTCGGCAGCGTCGGCAACCACCGGCTCACGGTCTCGCACGCCATCGCGTGCGACGCGTTGCGCTTTGAGACGCTGCTCGACGCGAACCACAAAGAGGAGGCCTTGCAGCTCTACCGCGGCGAGTTTCTCCCGGGGTTCCATGTGGACGGGTCGCATGCGTTTTCCGAGTGGCTCGAGGCGAGACGGCGTCACCTCGGCCAGCGTGCGGCGAAGGCCGCGTGGGACCTCACCGACGAGTGCGAGGCCCGTGGCGAGGGGAAAGACGCGGCATTCTGGGGCAAGCGTGCGCTCGCGCTGTCGCCGTTCAGCGAGTCGGAGGTGCAGCGCGTGCTGCGCCTGCTGACCCGCGTTGGCGACTTCGCGGGCGCGATGCGGGCCTTTCGCGGACTACAGATCCTCCTGCAGGGCGAGTTCGGTTCGGAGCCATCGGCGGAGACGGCACGGCTGGCCGCCGACATCACGGAGCGCCTGCACTCGGATGGCCAGGACGTTCCGGCGCTCCTCGGCACGCGGCGCACCGGCGTGGAGCGGCGGGCGGCGCAGCGCCGGTGCTCGCAGGCCGAGTTTGAGGGTGAGGAGCGGCGCTCGGCACCGGAGCGCCGCGACGACGAGCGCCGGTCCGGCGTGGATCGACGCGACGTGCGATAGGCGCGGCGGGCCGCGCCCGTGGCGGGGTTTGGCGTCCAGCGGCGCCGACGGACAGATTCCGGCACCTCATGAGGACGCGCCGATGAAGACGAGAGTGCCGCACGACGGTGTGTACGCGCGAATCGGGATGTCGCGGCTCCACGGAGTCGGCGTGCGCGCGATCCGCGACATCCCGGCCGGCACCCTGGTCTTCCAAGGCGAGAGCGAGCGTGTCGCGTGGGTGTCGCGCGCCGCGGTGCGACGCCTGCCCAAGGCCATCCGGGCGCTGTACGAGGATTTCGGGATGGTGGCGGGCGACAGGATCGGCGTGCCGCCGAGCCTGAACATGCTGTCGGTCGGCTGGTACGTGAACCATTCCGACCGTCCGAACGTCGAGGCGGGCGACGACGGCCGGTTTCGTGCGCTGCGCCGCATCCGGAAGGGCGCCGAGCTGACCGCCGACTACCGGACGTTCGTGGACGAGCCGCTGCCGTTCAAACCGAAGCGCGCGACACAGAGCCCGACTCGAAGAGCCAATACATGATCCATGGTCAGCGCGCGGCGACGGCCGCGGTCTTGTCCGCCATGCTCGTGTGCCTCCAACCAGGGCACGCTGAGGCACAGGCGCCACGTCCTGTCGTGGATCTGCCAGCGGCGGCGGCGCTGGTGCATCGGGTCGTTCCGTCACACGCGGCGGCGTTCGAAGTCGCGGCCATCCCCACCGCCGACGGTCTCGATGTTTTCGAAGTCGAGAGCCGCGGCGCGAAGATCGTGCTGCGCGGCTCGTCGGGCGTGGCCATCGCGTCGGCGCTCAACTGGTATCTCGAGCACGTGGCCGGCGTAAACGTCTCGCTGCCGCTGCAGCCAATCCGGCTGGCGCGGCTGCCCCGCGTGTCGGCACCGGTGCGCGTCACGACGCCGTATGCCACGCGGTACTTCTTCAACTACTGCACGTTCTCGTACTCGATGGCGTGGTGGGACTGGGCCGACTGGCAGCGGATGATCGACTGGATGGCGCTGAAGGGCATCAACACGCCGCTCGCCGTCACCGGACAGGAAGCCGTCTGGCGCCTGGTGCTGCAGGACGCGGGCTTCAGTGCGCAGCAGATCGGCGATTTCCTCGTGGGGCCGGCCTACCTGCCGTGGGGCTGGATGGGCAACATCGACGGCCTTGGCGGGCCGCTCCCGGCGAGCTGGATAGACAGCCACATCACGCTCGAACGGCAGATTCTCGCACGGGAACGCGCACTCGGCATGACGCCGGTGCTGCAGGGGTTCACGGGGCACGTGCCGGAGTCCATCAAGTCTGTTGCCCCCAGCGCACGCATTCATCAGACGGGTGACTGGTCGGCGGGGTTCAGTGGCACCTGGTTCCTCGATCCGATGGATCCGCTCTTCCAGCGCCTCGGGACGAACTTCATCAAACGGCAGACGGAGCTTTTCGGCACCGATCACCTGTACGCGGCCGATCCGTTCAACGAGATCGACCCGCCGTCGAACGACTCCGCGTTCCTGGCCGGCATGGGGCGGGCCATCTACGGCTCCATGCAATCGGCGGACCCGCAGGCGACGTGGGTGCTGCAGGGGTGGTTCCTGTACTATCAGGCCAAGTTCTGGCAGGAGCCGCAGGCGCGCGCGCTGCTGGGCGCGGTGCCCGACGACCGGATGATCGTGCTCGATCTCTGGGGCGATCGTCACCCCGTCTGGCGTGCGCGGCAGGCGTTCTATGGCAAGCCGTGGATCTGGAACGTGCTGTACAACTTCGGCGGCAAGGTGACCGTGAATGGCGACCTGCCCAGCATCGCCGCGAACCTCGACAGCGCGCGGCGCAGCCCGGCGAAGGGACGGCTGGCCGGCCTCGGGATGATGATGGAGGGGCTGGGCACCAACCCGATCGTCCCCGACTTCGTGATGGACCAGACGTGGCGCGACGCCGTGCCGGACGTGAAGACGTGGACCCGCGCATACGTCGCCCGGCGCTACGGCGGCGCCAACGACGCGGCGTGGAGCGCCTGGCAGCAGCTGCTGGCCACCGCGTTCCGGTCACCGGCGCAGACGGGCAACTTCCTCGCCGAGCGGCCGCAATTCTACACCAAGGGCGTTTCGTATCGCACGGAGCCCGTAGCGCCGTACGACGTGTCGGTCGTCGCGCGGGCGCTCGACACGTTGCTGGCGGCCGCGCCGAAGCTCGGCGCGAACGACGCGTACCGCTACGACGTGGTGAACCTCACGCGGCACGTGCTGGGGCAGCGCGGACTGCCGCTCGTCAATCGCGTACAGGAAGCGTACGCCCGAAAGGACCGCGCGGCCCTGCTCGACGCGGAGCGGCAGGTGAGCGCGTTGCTACGCGACCTCGACGAGTTGGTGGGCACGCGGCGGGAATTCCTGCTGGGGCGCTGGATTGCGGATGCGCGGCGGTGGGGCACCACCGACGCCGAGCGGCGGCTGTACGAATACAACGCACGCAACATCATCACGCTGTGGGGCGAGAAGTGTACTGAAGGGCAGAACGACGACCTCAACCTGTATGCGTTCAAGGAATGGCAGGGGATGTTCGCGTCGTACTTCTTGCCGCGCTGGGAGGCGTTCTTCGCCCGCCTCAATGCATCGCTCGACACCGGTGTGCCGTTCGACCGGGCGCCGTTCGCGTCGGAGATGTGCGCGTGGGAGCAGCAGTGGTCGCGCGCAACGGCCGGATTTCCCGCCGAACCTCACGGCGACGCGGTTGCGGTGGCGCGCCGGATGGCGGTGAAGTGGCGTTGAGGGGCGGCGCGGATCTGGCGTTTGGCGGTCTGGAGTGGGAACTTGAAACCGGGTTCACCGGCGCTCGATGGGGGCTTTTTCGGGGCGCGCGGTGATATTGCTATGGGGCTGGTGACGAATCGTCCTTCACGATGGGGATCGTGTCGATGCGTGCGAGACAGGGAATGCGGAGTGCAGCGCGCGGCAAGTGGGCCGCACGCCTGGGGATGCTGGGCTTGGTCGCGCTTGCGGCCGCGTGTGGCGGCGAGTCCAAGTCGCCGCCGGCAACGAGCGTCGCCGCGCCCGACACGGTGCTTCCCGTGCCGGCAGAGTCGCTGCTGACGCAGGACTCGGCGTCGCGCTCGATTCGGCGCGGGCTCGCGCTGGTGACGCGTACCCGTGACTCCTTGCCAGGTCACGTCGGCAACGACCTGGTGTGCGAATCGTGCCACATGAACGCTGGGCGGAAGGCGTTCGCAAACACGTGGGTCGGCGCGTCGCTGAAGTATCCGACGTACTGGGCGCGCACCGGTGACACGGTCAGTCTCGAGGACCGCATCAACGACTGCTTTCGCCGCAGCCTGAACGGGCGCGCGCTCGCCGCCGGCGGCGCCGACATGCGGGACATCACGGCGTACATGACCTGGGTGTCGAGCGCGGTGCCCGCGGGGGGCGTCACCTGGGGCCTTGCCGTGGACTCCATCGCGCCGCTGCCGCCGGATACCGTGCGTGGCAAGACACAGTTCGCCATGTACTGCGCCCGCTGCCACGGACCCGATGGACAGAGCGGCAAGACGCTCGGCGTGGCGCATCCGGGCCCCCCGCTGTGGGGACACGGGTCGTTCAGCATCGGCTCGGGCATGTCGCGCCTGCGCATTGTGGCGGCGTTCGTGCATCACCACATGCCGTTCGACGCGCCGGGCTTCGTGGCCGACTCGATGTCGTACGACATCGCCGGGTACGTGACGACGCGGCCGCGCCCCGACTTCCCGGGGAAGGAACATGACTGGCCGAATGGTGATGCGCCGCCGGACCTTGCGTACCGCACCACCGGTCGCGCCGTGTCGGGACCGCCCAAGCGGCAGTAGCGAGCCGAAGGCCGACGAGTCACCCCATGACATCACCCCAGCCCCCCCTCGACCGCTTTCTCGACGAACTCGCCCGGGCCAACCAGGCGCACCGGCTTCCGCCGGAACTGCACGCCAGCGCCGAACGGTGCGCCGACGAGTGTCTGGCGATCCTCTTTCCGCATTTCCGGTCGGCGGCCTGCGCCAGCCGCGCCGCCGTCGCCGCGGAGGTCGAGCGCCTGCGCGCCGACGTTGCGGCGCTGGTGGCGGGACTCCACGCCGTGGCCGAGGCGGGCGCGTTGCACCCGGCGCGCGTAGCCGATGCATTCATTGCCGCGCTGCCGGGCGTCCGCGAGACGCTGCTGCTCGACGCACAGGCGCATTTCGAGGGCGATCCCGCCGCGCGCAGCGTGGACGAGGTGATCCTCGCCTATCCGGGCTTTCGTGCGCTTGCCAGATACCGCGTGGCCAACCTCCTGCACCGGGCCGGCGTGCCGCTGGTGCCGCGGCTCATCACGGAGCAGGCGCACCGGGAGACGGGCATCGACATCCATCCGGGCGCCACGATCGGCCGCGCCTTCAGCGTTGACCCCGGCACGGGCGTGGTGATCGGCGAGACGACTGTCATCGGCGATCGCGTGAAGCTGTATCAGGGCGTCACGCTGGGCGCAGCCAGCGTGCGCAAGGAGCTGGCGGACATGAAGCGGCACCCGACGGTCGAGGACGACGTCGTGATCTACGCCAACGCGACCATCCTCGGCGGCGACACGATCATCGGCGCCGGCAGCGTCATTGGAGGCAACGTCTGGCTGACGCACGGCGTGCCGCCCGGCTCCATCGTCACGCATACCGTCGCCACCGAGCGACTGCGGCCGGCCAGTCCCGGCGAGTCGATCGACTAGTGCATTCCTGACCTGAACACAGGAGGTCCCCCATGCGCGCAGCTTCCATACTCGGCACGATAGGCCGCACGCCCCACGTACGCGTCAACCGGCTCTTTCCGTCGCGCGTGGAGGTCTGGCTGAAGCTCGAACGCGCCAACCCGGGCGGGAGCATCAAGGACCGCATTGCCCTGGCGATGATCGAGGACGCCGAGCAGCGCGGCGTGCTGAAGCCCGGCAGCGTCATCATCGAGCCCACGTCGGGGAACACGGGCATAGGCCTCGCGCTCGTTGCGGCGGTGAAGGGCTACGGGCTGATCCTGGTGATGCCCGAGTCAATGTCGGTGGAGCGCCGCCGGATCATGGCCGCCTACGGCGCGGCGCTCGACCTCACGCCGAAGGAACTGGGCATGAAGGGCGCGATTGCGCGCGCGCAGGAACTGGCGGCGCAGACGCCCGGCGCGTGGATCCCGCAACAGTTCGAGAATCCGGCGAACGTGGCGGTGCACTACCGTGTGACCGCGCAGGAGATTCTGGACGACTTTCCGGAAGGCATCGACGTCCTCATCACCGGCGTCGGCACCGGGGGCCACATCACCGGCGTGGCCGAGGCGCTCAAGCCGCAGTGGCCCGCGCTGAAGGTGTTTGCCGTGGAGCCGGCCAAGTCGCCGGTGCTCAGCGGTGGCGCGCCCGGGCCGCACAAGGTGCAGGGGATTGGCGCGGGGTTCATTCCCGCGAACCTGCACCGCGAGATCCTCGACGGCGTGATTCAGGTGACGGAGGAGGATGCGTTCGCCTGGGCGGCGCGCGCCGCGCGGGAAGAGGGAGTCTTCGTCGGTCCGTCGTCGGGCGCATCACTGGCGGCCGTGGCGCAGAAGATTCCCGACCTGCCGGACGGGACACGGATCCTCACGTTCACCTACGACACGGGCGAACGTTACCTGTCGGTCGAGGGGCTGTTCCCGTTGCCGTAGGCCGCCGCCCGCTCCGCCCGCCGCACGATCTGCCGCGAGAGGCCTGAGAAGAACGGCCGGTGGAACGCATAGAGCGCGTACCAGTACAACAGCCCCGACAGCCCGTGGGGCTCGAAGAACGCCGACAGCTCAAAGATTGAGCCTCCACCCGGCCGCGGCTCAGTCTCGAACTGCAGCCAGCCGCGGCCGGGCAACTTCATTTCCGCGCGCAGGCGTATCAGGCGCCCCGGTTCGAGTTCCTCGACGCGCCAGAAATCGAGCGCATCGCCTTGCCGCACCTCGTCGGGATCGCGCCGCCCACGGCGCAGGCCCACGCCGCCGACGAGCCGGTCGAGGAGCCCGCGCAGTTTCCAGCCCCAGTCGGCGTAGAACCAGCCGCGCGCGCCACCGATGCCGGCGAATGTCTCGAAAATCGCCTGGGGCGACGCCGTTGACTCGAGTCGGCGCTCCTCGACCATCATGCCCTCGGCAAACGTCAGCCGTACGCCGGGCTCGTTGTGCGGGCGTGCTCCCGACCAGAACGTCTCCACCTCGCGGGACCGCATGCGCTGCAACGCGCGCCGCACGGCTTCGCGGTACGGAATGAGCGTCACGTCGAACAGTTCGTCCGCCTCGTGGCCGCAGACCACGACGTCGTTGCGCATGCCCTCGATGAGCGTGCGCGCGATGCCCGCGGGCACGGGCGTGAGCAG
>JBBQZD010000050.1:0-14210 GCA_038208045.1 Gemmatimonadales bacterium
GTATGGAGGCACCACCTGAATTTTCAACTAGACTCGGGACAGACCCACACGCCGCGGCAATAACCTTACTCAACTTAGGGGGAAAGCCTCCTATGTTGGTGCCCTGATGTTTGATAGTGTTTTGTTTTGAGTCGCCTGCAGGAGTCGCGGGGCGGCAGCGGACGGCTCGACGGCGCGGCCGACCCGACTTCTCGTAGACATGCGCCGACACGGCGAATCGCCATGTCCAGAAGTTCGACTCGCATCTCGCCACGTTGGCCACGCCGCGTGTCGCTCAACGCCCGCCTGTGGCTCACGCTCAGTGCGTGCATCATGGGCTCCATCAGCCTCTGCGTCTTTTTCGTGTTCCAGATTCGCGACCTCGACCGCGGCTATCACGAAATCATCACGACGCAGGTGCGGCAGCGGGCGGTCGCCCGCGCGATGCAGGTGGCCCTGGCCACGGAAACGCTGGCATGGGAGCGGCTCATCGGACGCGGTCGTATCGCGACTGACGCGGCGGAGTACCGTGCCGCGTTCCTGCGCCAGCAGGCCGTCGTCCGCTCGCTCGCCGACACGATTGCACAGGACGGGCTGGCGGCCTCAGCCGGCGTGGCGCACCGCGTGACGGTCGCCCGCCTCGCGCTCGACTCCGCCTACGACGCGGGCCTCGCCCTGCTGGCCCGGGGTGACGCACGAGATTTCGACGCCATGGAGCCGGCGCTGGCGGACAAGGGACGCGAGATCACCGGATTGATCGACACGCTCACCGCACAGATCCAGCAGTCCATTGACTCCAAGACCGCGTCGCGGCACTCCCAGGCGTCGCTCCAGGTTCTCGCGCTCGAGGTGGGCACGGCCTTCTTCGTGCTCGTGCTCTTCATGGTGCCCTATGCCATCAGCAAGACGGTGGCGATGCCCATCCAGCGGATCGAGGAGGCCACGCGCATGATCGCCGAGGGCGATCTGCGTCACGAAGTGGCGCATCGGGCCAATGACGAACTCGGCGACCTCGCCGAGGGCTTCCGCCGCATGAGCGCGTCGCTGCGCCACCTGCTTCAGGAGATCGCCTCCGGATCGTCCATGGTGTCGGGCACGGCGCAGACGCTGTCGGTCGGCTCGCAGCAGATCAGCGCCTCCACGCTCGAAGTCGCCAGTGCGGCGCACGCGATCGCCGAGTCGGCCGCCGTGCAGACGAGCGGCGCGTCCGAAACACTGGCCGCCATGCAGCGCGTCGCCTCGGGCGCGCGCGACATCGCCAAGGACGCGCGCGAAGCCGAGCACGCGGCGCGGGCGGTGCGCGAACGTTCCGAACTCGGTGGCGCCGCGACCGCCAAGGCCATCGAGCGGCTCGGCGAGATTGACGCGGCGGTGCGCGAAACCGGGCCCGCGCTCACCGACCTGCGGGAGAAGTCGAACCGCATTCGCGAGTTCACCGACCAGATTGCCGGCATCGCCAGCCAGTCGCGCCTGCTCGCGCTGAACGCGGCCATCGAGGCGGCGCGTGCCGGCGACGCCGGGCGCGGCTTCGGCGTCGTCGCCGGCGAGGTGGGCAAGCTGGCCCAGGACAGCCAGGCCGCGCTCGAGCAGATTCGCCAACTCGTCAAGGACATCGAGAGCGCCGGCAGCGCCATCGGCGAGCGCACCCTGCAGGTGACCACGGCGGTCGCCACGGGCATCTCGAGCTTCCAGACCGCCGATCAGGCCCTCAGCGAGATTCTCGGCGAGGCGGCGCGCAGCACCACGTCGGCCGAGCGGATCGTCCGCGCCACCGTGTCGCAGCAGCAGGAGACCGACGCCCTGGCCGCGGCCATGGAGAGCATTGCCGCGTCGGCAGAGGAGAACTCCGCGACCGCGCAGCAGCTGAGTGCCTCGACGGAGGAGCAGACGGCCGCCATGAAGTACGTCGCCGACAGCGCGACGGAGCTGACGGCGCTGGCCGAACGACTCAACGTGGCGACTGAACGGTTCGTGCTGTAGGCTCGTACGACTGGCGCCGCTGATCTAAATTGTTGTGTCCGTTGATGTTATGACATGTATTGACATCGCGCTAGCATAGTGATATCATTTTGCCATCACCTAACCGAGTGATCTCAATCATGTATCGCGAAAAACAGTATCCGGCCTCCAACGGCCTCATCGTCCTCCTGACGCTCATCGTCGTCGTCGTGCTCTCCTTTCTGGCCTTCGTCAGAGCTGCGCCGAGCAACGACGCCTGGGTCATGGTGCCGACCGCCATCGTCATGCTGTTCGCCTTCTTCCTGATGGGCGGCCTCTTCCTCGTGAACCCCAACGAGGCCAAGGTGCTCATCCTGTTCGGCAAGTATGCCGGCTCGGTGAAGAAGGACGGTTTCTGGTTCGCGAACCCGTTCATGGTCAAGCGCAAGCTGTCGCTGCGCATCCGGAACTTCGAGACGGCCAAGCTGAAGGTGAACGACAACCACTCCAACCCCATCGAAATCGGGGCGGTCGTCGTCTGGCGCGTGGTCGAGACGGCCGAGGCGCTCTTTGAGGTGGACAACTACGAGAAGTACGTGGCGGTGCAGACGGAGTCGGCGCTCCGGGCCACGGCGTCGCAGTTCCCGTACGACGCGCACGTCGATGGCCAGGAGTCGCTGTCCACGCACGCGGCCGAGGTGAGCAAGAACCTGCAGGCGATGATCCAGGACCGACTGACCAAGGCCGGCGTGGACGTCGTGGAGGCGCGGATCTCGCATCTGGCGTACTCGCCGGAGATCGCCTCGGCGATGCTGCAGCGCCAGCAGGCCAGCGCCATCATCGCCGCGCGCTACAAGATCGTGGAGGGCGCCGTGGGCATGGTGGAAAACGCGCTCGCCCTGCTCGCGGAGAAGTCCATCGTGCACCTGGACGACGAACGCAAGGCGGCGATGGTCAGCAATCTGCTGGTCGTGCTCTGCTCCGAGCGGTCGACGCAGCCCGTGCTGAACACCGGTTCGCTCTACACCTGATTTCTATCGTCCACCGTCTACCGTCCACCGTCTCCCCATGGCTGAACGCAAACCCTTTCTCCTGCGTGTCGATCGCGACCTCCTGGACGCCGTCCAGCGGTGGTCGAACGACGAGATGCGCAGCCTGAACGGGCAGATCGAGTACCTGTTGCGTGATGCCCTCAAGCGCGCCGGCCGGCGGCCGAAGCGGGCCGACGCGTTCGAGGCGGGAGAAGCGGAGTAGCCATGGTCTTCATTCCCATGCATCATCCGCCGCGCTCGCCGGGCCTGTTCTGGGTCTTCGTTGGGATGGTGGCGGTCCTCGCCGTCGTCACCTTCCTCAGCTGGCTCCGGTGGCAGAGCGAGGGTCTCGCGCCGTCAAACAACTCCGACCCGGAACGGGAACAGTGATGTTCGTACCGATGATGCAGCAGCGACGTGGGCGCAGGCCGCACTCCGCCGTTACACTGGTTGCGGGCCTCGTGGCCGCGGCCATCGCCGGCGCGGGCTCACTGATGCGGCACGGCGGCAATCCGGTGCCGCGTTCGCTGCTCTGGATTGCCGCGGGCGCCGTGGTCGCCGCGCTGCTCTTCAAGCTGATGCGCCACGCGCTGTCGCCCGACGAAACATCCGAGGAACCGACGATGGACGAGAACACGGAACCGACGGAGAACCGCCAGCGCCGACTGCTGCTGCTCCTCGCCCTCATCGCCGGCCTGCTCGCCCTCGGACTCGGTCTGGCGCTGACGCCGCGCGCGGCGCAGACGCAGGAGGCGCTGACGCGGGAAGCGCCGACGCAGTCGGCCTTCGTCATCACGCGCGGCGCCGACACCATCGTCGTCGAGCGCGTCACGCGCGGCCGTTCGAGCATTGCCGGCGACCTGCTCATGAAAGGGCAGGCGCGCATGCTCTTCACCGCCGAACTTGCCCCGGGACCGTTGGTGCCCTCGCTGTCGTTCAAGGCGTGGGGCGCGGGCGCGTCGCTCGAGTCGCCGCCCGTGCAGAGCGGCACCCTGCTGATGACCGCCGACTCGGCGCTCATCACCGTGCAGACGCCGGCCGGCGAACGGAAGCTGGCCAAGGCCATCAGCAGCCGGCCGCTGCCGATTCTCAACAACGACTTTGCGCTGATCGAACTGGCCATCGCGCGCGCGCGCGCCGAGAGCCGGGCGCAGGGCGGCAGCTCGGCCACGGTGCCGATGTTCGCGCTGTCGGGCGGCGTGCAGCTCGACTGCACCGTCGAGTTCATCGGTGCCGACACGGCGGTCTTTCGCGTGGCCGGACAGGAGAACCGATTCGGCATTGATGCGAACGGCGGCATCACGGGCGGCATTGTCGTCGGGCAGAACCTCGTGATCACGCGCGTGAATGGCGCGGCGGCCACGGCCATCTCGCTCGGCCGGCCGGACTACGGCGCCCCCGCGGGGGCGCCGTACCGCGCCGAGGAAGTGACGGTGCAGACGCCGGCGGGTCACGTGCTCACCGGCACGCTCACCATCCCGAACGGCGCGAAGGGCAAGGTGCCCGCGGTGGTGACCATCACCGGCAGCGGCGCGCAGGACCGTGACGAGTACATCTCGCTGGTGCCGGGCTATCGCATCTTCCGGCAGGTGGCCGACACGCTCGGCCGCCGCGGCATTGCGGTGTTGCGCATGGACGACCGTGCCATCAATGGCTCCGGCGGCGACGTGCAGAAGGCGACGACCGCCGACTTCGCCGACGACATCCGTGCGGGGGTGGCGTACTTGCGGTCACGCCCCGAGATCGACGGCGCACGCATTGCGCTCGTGGGGCACAGCGAGGGTGGCGTCATCGCGCCGATGGTGGCCGCGACCGACCCGAAGCTGGCGGGCATCGTGCTGATGGCGGGCACGGCGTACACGGGCAAGCGCATCATCGACTTTCAGCTGCGCAACGGCGTCATGGGCGCCGAGTCCATTCCGGCAGCGGCGAAGGACTCCGCCATCAAGGCGACGGTCGCGCAGTTCGACTCGACGACGGCGAAGGTGCCGTGGATGGCGTGGTTCCTGACGTACGACCCGATGGTCACTGCGCGCAAGGTGAAGAGCACGCCGGTGTTCATCATGCAGGGCGCTACGGACCAGCAGGTGACGCCGGACCAGGCGCCGGTGCTGGAGCAGGCGTTCAAGGCCGCTGGCAACAGGGACGTGACGATGCGGGTGTTCCCGGAGCGCAACCACCTGTTCCTGCACGACCCCAGCGGCTTCCCCGGCGGCTACGTGAAGCTCACCAGCGGCAAGATCGACGGCGAGGTGATGGGTGCGCTGGCGGACTGGCTCGTGGCGCGGCTGAAGCCGTGAGGACGATCAATGGTTGACATCACCATCCTCGACGGCACCCTGACCGTGGACGTGCTCGGCTCGCACAAGGTGTTCGCGCTGAAGAGCCAACTGACCGTCCCGCTGATGCACGTGAAGGGCGCGCGGCACGACCCGGCGCACGCCGACCGCTGGTGGCACGGGCTCAAGATGCCCGGCACGGACATTCCGGGCTTCTTCGTGGCCGGATCGTTCTGGACGTCGGACGGCTGGCGATTCTGGGACGTGCGCCATCCGGAACACGCCATCACGATCGAGCTGGCCGACGAGGGATTCGCCGAGCTCATCGTCGAGGTCGAGGAGCCCGATGCGATGGTGGCGATGATCAACGACGCCGTGCGGCGGCAGCCGTAGTCCGGGATTTCCGCCGCGCGCGGAGATGCGCGCGGAGATGCGCGCGGAGATGCGCACGGCGATGCGCACGGCGATGCGCACGGCGGTTCAACTGTGCAGCGTGACTGCGCGCCCCTTGAAGCGCCGCTTCATCACCGCGAGCGCGGCGGCACTCGAGTCCACCAGGACGCAGTCACGCCCGTTCCGGTCGGCCGCGTCGCCGAACGACCCGCTGCCGGCAAAGAAGTCGAGCAGGCGGTCGCCCCCGTTGGAGTGGACGCGCACGATGCGCTCGAGCACGCCCAGCGGTTTCTGCGCCGGGTAGCCGGTCTTCTCCTTCCCCGTCGGGCTCACGATCGTGTGCCACCAGGTGTCGGTAGGCACCTTGCCGCGCGCCGCCTTCTCCGCCCCAACCATGCCCGGCGCCATGTACGGCACGCGATCGCCCGCGTCCTGGTTGAAGGTGTAGCGCTTCGGGTTGCGCGCGTACCAGAGGATGTTGTCGTGCTTCGGGCTCCACCGCTTGTTGGTGCGCGCGCCGTAGTCGTAGGCCCAGATGATCTCGTTGATGAACGACGCGCGCCCGAACAGCTGGTCGAGCGCGACCTTGGCGTAGTGCACCTCGCGGTAGTCGAGGTGCACGAACAGCGAGCCCGTGGGCGCGAGCAGGCGATGCGCCTCGCGCAGCCGCGGCTCGAGAAAGGCCATGTAGTCGTCGAAGGCGTCGGCGAAGGTGCGGCTGCCGGTGCGCTCCTGCGTGTAGCGCTGGCCGTTGAAGGCCACGCGCCCGCCTTGGGCCACTCGCGTCGCCTTCCAGCTGGTGCGCGTCTGCGGCTTGCCCGTGTTGAAGGGCGGGTCAATGTAGATGAGGTCGAAGCTCGCGTCGGCGAAGCCCGCGAGGACCTTCAGGTTGTCGCCGTGGTGGATGTCGAGCACCACGCAAATCTACGGCGCGCCGCCTACTTCGGCGGCGGGGCCTGCCGGAAGGTGAGGTTGAAGCTGACCGCCACTTCGTTGGCGATCGGGTTGCCCGGCGGGCTGTAGCCGACGCCGTACTCGTTGCGCAGCACGATGAACTGCCCCTTGAAGCGGCCCGTGCGGCCGGCATCGTCCCAGAAGACGAGCGTCGCGGGGATCATCACCGGACGCGTGACGCCGCGGATGGTCAGGTCGCCCGTGATGTTCACGCGCGTGTCGGCGATCCGGTTGACGATCCGCGACACGAAGGTGATCTGCGGGAACGAGTCGGCGGCGAAGAAGTCGTTGCTGCGCAGGTGCGTGTCGCGCCGCTCGTTGCGGGTATTCACGCTCCTGGTGTCAATCGTGATCCGCACGGACGACTGGTCCCACGCCGCCGCGTTGAAGGCGATGGTCGCGTCCCACTTGTCCCAGAAGCCGTGCGCGTCGAGCAGCCGCGACTCGGCGACGAAGTTGATCTCGCTGTGCGCCGGGTCCTTCACGAACTGCAGGTCCTGCGCGCCGGCGGCCGAGGCCGCGAGCATGAGCCCGCCAATGATGAAACGCATGCACACGCTCCTGCCAGCGAATTGCGAAGACTGCACCCGGCCGGGGGACCGCCGCAGGATCAATAATAGTTCAGTACTGAGATAAATGCAAGGGGCGCCGCGTCGGTTCGACCCGTTATTGTCGGGGTACGTACGCTGTGCGCTGTGCGCTGTGCGCTGTGCGCTATCCGCCATCCGCCATCCGCCATCTACCGTCTACCGTCTCCCGTCTCCCACATACACTCGGCTCGCCACCCCCACCCCCACGACGTGCCGCACCCGTCCCACCGCCACCGTCAGCGGCCCGTCGAACGGCGCGCGGTCCACCATGCGCAGGTCCGCCCCCGGCCGAATGCCCAGCTCGGCGAGGTAGCGCAGCAGCGCCGGATCGCGGTCGCTCATCCGCGCCACCGTCGCGCGCTCCCCCACGGCGAGGTCGTTGAGCGAGCGTAGCCGCGCATCGTCCACGGTCCCGTCGGGGCGCGGAATGGGGGCGCCATGCGGATCGACCTCCGGGTGGCCGAGGGCGGCTGCCATCCGCTCGATCAACGCGGGGCTCGCGGCGTGCTCCAGCCGTTCGGCTTCGTCGTGCACGCCGTCCCATTCAAATGACAGGCGCGACACGAGGTAGCTCTCGAGGATCCGGTGGCGGCGGATCATCTGCAGCGCCACACGCCGTCCCTTGGCGGTGAGCCGCGCGCCCTGATACCGCTCGACCTTCACCAGCCCCTGGCCGCCCAGCCGGCGAACCATGCCGCTCACTGACGCGGGGGCGATGCCGAGCCGCTCGGCGATGGCGGTGGTCGCGGCCACCTCGCCATCCCGCTCGATCTCGTAGATGGCCTTGAGGTAGTCTTCGGCTTGGCGCGTGAGGGCCGCGGGGGCGGATGCCATCACTCGGCCTTCGGGTGTGCCTCACGCACCATCAGCACCGGGATGTGCGTGCGGTGCCGCAGTTCGCTCGCCACGCTGCCGCGGATGAGATCGTTCAGCCCGCGGTGTCCGTGCGTGGCCATCGCGATGAGGTCGGCCTTCTCGCGCACGGCGGCCGACGAGATTTCATCGGCCGGGTTGCCGCAGGCAAGCACCGCTTCGCAGGTGAGTCCGTCCGCCATCAGCTCCTCGACGACCGAATCGAGATACTGCCGGTCGCGGCGCATCTCCTCGCTCTCGCGCAGGTCGAGCTGCTGGAGGTTGCGGGCGGCGAAGCCGTCGGCGACGTGGATGAGGACGATGGACGCACCGCAGTGGCGGGCCAACCCGCGTACGTGGGCCAGGATCACGCGGTCGGTGCGCGTGTTCTCGAGGGGAACAAGGATTCGGTGGTACATCAGCGCATCCACTCCACCAGGGTTTGGACCAGCAGCCAGATGTTGAGCGCCCCGATCACCACCGCCACGAGATACGCCAGAACCTTCAACCAGACCGGGTTGACGAACTCGCCCATCTTGGCGCGCTCCGAGGTGAACATAACCAGCGGAAAGACCGCGAACGAGAGCTGCAGCGACAGGAGCACCTGGCTGAAAATCAGCAGCTTCGCCGTACCCGACTCGCCATACATGACCGAGACAATGACGGCCGGCACAATGGCGATGCCACGCGTAATGAGGCGCCGCACCCACGGTCGGAGCCGCAGGTTCAGGAAGCCCTCCATCACGATCTGGCCGGCGAGGGTGCCCGTGAGCGTACTGTTCTGTCCGCTCGCCAGCAGGGCGAGCGCGAAGACGGTTGACGCGCCGCTCACGCCGAGCAGGGGCGTGAGCAGTTCGTGCGCGTCCTGGATCTCAGCCACCTGCATGTTGCCGGAGGTGTGAAAGGTCGCCGCCGCCACGATGAGGATGGCCGCATTGATGAACAGCGCCGTGCTGAGCGCGATGGTGGAGTCGAGGAAGGCGAACTTCACGGCCTCGCGCTTGCCGTGCGGAGTCTCCTCGTACCGCCGCGTTTGCACCACCGAGGAGTGCAGGTACAGGTTGTGCGGCATCACCGTGGCGCCGAGGATGCCGATGGCGATGTAGAGCATCTCGCTGTCGCGCAGGATCTGGGTGGTGGGCACGAAACCCGCCGCCACGGCCGCCATGTCGGGACGCGCGATGATCATCAGGAACAGGAAGCAGAAACCGACCGTCGCCAGCAGGACGACCACCAGCGCCTCGAGCAGCCGGAACCCCCGGTGCTGCAGGTAGAGCAGCAGCAGCACGTCGAAGGCCGTGATGCAGATGCCCCAGGTGAGCGGAATGCCGAAGAGGAGCTTGAGGGCGATGGCCGAGCCGATGACTTCGGCGAGGTCGCAGGCCGCGATGGCGATCTCGCAGAGCACCCAGAGCACGAACGAGACCGGCCTGGAATAGTGGTCGCGGCAGGCCTGCGCGAGATCGCGCCCGGTCACGATGCCCAACTTGCTCGACAGGCCCTGCAACAGCACGGCCATGAGGTTGGAGAGCAGGATGACGCTGAGCAGCGTGTAGCCGAAGCGGGAACCGCCGGCGAGGTCGGTGGCCCAGTTGCCCGGGTCCATGTAGCCCACGGCGACCATGTAGCCCGGTCCGGCGAAGGCGAGCATTTTTCGGAACCAGGTGGTGCCGTTCACCGGGATGGTGCGGTACGCCTCGGCGAGCGAGGGGGTAACGCGTGCGTGGCGCCAGCCCGTCGTGCCGCCGCCCGGAAGCGGAGCGTGCGCGGCCGGTATGGGCGAGCGCACAACGCCGTCTTCTCCTGGGTTTGCATCTGCCATGAAAGCAAGTTAGGATGTACTAACTTTTTTATCAAGGTCTGAATGCCACGATGCCTCGTTCTTGCGCTGTGCCTTGCGCCGGCCCTCCTGCCCGCCCAGCAGGGGCCGGCGGCCGATCCCTCGCGCGCGGCGCGCCCCGAGCGGCCCACCGTCGCCACGCACGCCTTCGCCGTCGCGCGCGGCTATCTGGAGTTCGAGGCCGGCGGCGCCCGCGTTCGGCGCGACGGCGCACGGGACGCCTCGGCCATCCTGTCGGCGAAGCTCGGCGTCGCCGAGCACGTGCAACTGACGCTGATCGGGTCCCTCACGAGCACATCGCCGGGTGTGACGGCGGCCGACCCCGTCTACGCCGGCTTCAAGTGGCAGCTCACCGACGAGCGCGCCGGACGGCCGACCTTTGCCCTGCTGCCCGGCGTCACGCTGGCCACCGGCCCACGGCGCGCACGCGACGCGGCACTGTCGCTGATGGGTGTCGTGAGCCACGCCTTCGGCCCGGTCGCCATGGACCTCAACGTCGCCGCGACGCGGCTGAACGGAGTGGACGGTCGCCTGCCATTTCTGTGGGCGGCCTCGTTCGGCGGCCCGCTGCGCGGGCGCGTGGGCTGGGGGCTGGAAGCGTACGGAAGCGGTGACGACGCCGGGACCCAGCCGACACAATTGCTCGGGTTCCTGGGATACACGGTGCGCCCCTGGCTGGTGTTCGATGCGGGCACGTCAGTGCCGGCAGGGGGCTCGGGCGCCCGAACGATCTTCGCCGGCGCAACGTACAACGTCGGGCGCGTCTTCACCCCCTGAGTGATCTTTCCGATGCCGCCTTGGCCGTCGCGGAGCCCGTGACGGCCGTGCACGCCGTGTCTCCAGCCGAGGTGCCTGTCATGCGCTTTTCGAGGTTCGTCGCGGCCGCTGCCGCGCTCGCCGCTTTCACGCTGGGCGCGCAGCAGCCGACGCCGACTGCCAGCGCGGCGACTGCCGCCGCGGCGACTGCCAGCGCGCCGCACCCGCTGACGCTCACCGAACTGCTGACGTGGAAATCCATTCGTTCGCCGCAGCCCTCCAACGACGGCAAGTGGTTTGCCTACGTGCTGGCCCCGAATGAAGGGGACGCCGAGGTGGTGCTGCGCGGTGCGGCTGCGGGCGCCAAGGAGCTGACGTTTGCCATTGGCGAGGCGCCGACCGGGGGCGGTGGTGGCTTCGGAGCCGCTGCGGCGTCGAATCTCGCGCTGTCGGGCAACGGCCGATGGGGGGCGTTCACGGTCTTTCCGAAGGCGGCCGACGCCAAGCGGGCACGGCGCGACCGGCGCACGCTCGGCAACAAGCTGGCGGTGGTGGAACTCGCCACGGGCACGCGTCGTGATTTTGACCGCGTGCGCGCGTTCCGCTTTGCGGGCGACAAGTCCGACTGGCTCGCGGTACACCACGCGGCGCCCGACGCGCCGGCGGGTCCGGGAGCTTCCCCGGCCGCCCCAGCGGGTGGCGGCACGATGCTCGAGTTGGTGAACCTCGCGGGCGGCCCCGCCATCGCCATCGCCGGCGTCGGCGAATTCACGTTCGACGACGCGGGCCGCTGGATGGCCTACACCGTGGACTCGCGCGACCTGATCGGCAACTCGGTGCAGGTGCGCGAGCTCGCCACGGGCGTGACGCGCGCGCTGGAATCGCAGAAGGCCGCGTACCGGCGGCTGGCGTTCATTGACTCGGGCGATGCGCTGGCGGTGCTGCGTTCGACGGTGGACAGCGCCTCGAACGACACCAGCTTCGCCGTGGTGGGCTGGACGCGCGTGGCGTCGGCCGCGCCGGTGATGGTCGAAGTGACGGCCAAGTCGGCCGGCGTGGACGGCGGGCTGGTGATCAGCGGCGATCGCGCGCCACGTTGGGGCGAGACGCAGAACGTGCTGTACTTCGGTCTGCGCGAGCCGCGACCGCCGCGACCGCGCGAGGCGGGGTCATTCACGCCGCCGAGTCCGGGGGGCGTGGCGCCTGGGGCGGGCAACACCGGGCAGGTGGCCGCCGCGCCGCAGACGGACGAGGACACCCCGTCGCTGATCCTCTGGCACTGGAAGGATCCGCGCCTGCAGGCGCAGCAGCAGGTGCAGGAGGCGCAAGACAAGAGCTTCAGCTATCTCGCCGCGTTCAACGTGGGCGCCGGCAAGGTGGTGCGGCTCGCGGACGTGAAGCTGCGCGACGTGGCGACGGCGAGCCGCGACCGCTGGGCCGTCGGCAGCGACGTGTCGCCCTACGAGCGGCAGGCGAGCGTGGATGGCCGGGCCTACCGCGACCTGTACGCCATCGACATCACGAGCGGCGCGCGCCGGGCGATCGCGACGAAGCTGCGCGGTGGCGGCGGGTTCGGCGGCGGCTTCGGCGGCGGCAGCGCGTTCTCGCCCGACGGCGAGCGCGTGGCGTTCTATGACGACGGCGACTACAAGGTGTACGACTTCGCCTTGGGCACGACGCGCACGCTCACCACGGGGGTGGACGCGAAGTTCTGGGACGACGAGGATGACCACAACACGGTGAAGCCGGCCGCCGCGCCGCTGGTGGGGTGGAGCAAGGACGGCGGCGCGCTGCTGGTGCGCGACAACTGGGACATCTGGAAGCTCCCGCTCAAGGGCGCGGCGCAGAATATCACCGCGAACGGCAAGAAGGATCGCATCCGGTATCAGGCGCGCGTCGGCGCTCCGTATCGCGAGAAGGGCATCGACCTGTCGAAGCCGATGTACGTGGAGACGTATGGCGAGTGGACCAAGAAGGAAGGGCTGGCCCGCGTGGACGGCGTGAAGGGCGGCGCGACCGTGGTGAGCTGGGAGGAGAACAAGGTTGACTACCGCAAGGCGCGCGACGCGGACAGCTGGTTCTTCACCAGGCAGACGAACGTGAAGTTCCCCGACTGGTACGCCGCCGACGCCGGGCTGGCGGGCGAACGCCGCCTGACCGACGCCAACCCGCAGCAGAAAGACGTCGCGTGGTCGAGCGGTTCGCGGCTCATCACCTACGTGTGCGACCACGGCGACACCGTGCAGGCCGCGCTGTTCCTGCCGGCCAACTACGAGCCCGGCAAGAAGTACCCGACGCTCACGTACATCTATGAGAAGCTGTCGCAGGGGCTGAACGTCTACCCGCAGCCCAACGCCACGCGCTACAGCAACCCGGCGGTGTACACGTCACGCGGCTATGCCTTCCTGCAGCCCGACATCACCTACAAGCTCGACGATCCGGGCCGTTCGGCGGTGGCGTGCGTGGTGCCGGCGGTAAAGGCGGCGATCGCGACCGGCATCGTGGATCCCGCGCACGTGGGCCTGCAGGGCCACAGCTGGGGCGGCTACCAGACGAGCTTCATCACGACGCAGACCGACATCTTCAAGACCGCCATCGCCGGCGCGCCGCTCACCGACATGGTCTCGATGTTCAGCTCCGTCTACTGGAACTCCGGGTCGGCCAACCAGGCGATCTTCATCTCGAGCCAGGGGCGGTTCAGCGACAGCTATGCGCGGAACCCCGATCCGTACATCCGCAACTCGCCCAACCGGTTCGCGCAGAACCTGAAGATTCCCTTCATGATCCTGCACAACGACCGGGATGGCGCGGTGGACTTCAACCAGGGCATCACGTACTACAACACCCTGCGCGAACTCGGCAAGGACGTGGTGCTGCTCGAGTATGTGGGCGAGAATCACGGCCTCGCGCGCGCGGCGAACCAGAAGGACTATGCCGTGCGGATGCAGGAGTGGTTCGACACGTTCCTGCGCGACCAGCCCGCGCCGGACTGGCTGAAGGAGGGCGTGCCGCGCCTGCAGATGGAGCAGCACCTGAAGGACCGCCGGCCGCTGGTGGACCCGACGGGGAAGAAGGCGGAGGAGAAGAAGATTACGCCGTGAACTGAACTGATCGGAAGGGGAAGGGGCAGAGCGTGGGAAGGGAATAGGGAGGGGAAACACTCATTCTTCACCCTTCCCCTTCCTCTTCCCACGCTCTGCCCCTTCCCCTTCCCAATCAATTCTGCCCCTTCCCCTTCCTACGCCGTAACCGCCGTCCTCCTCACAAACCAAACGCCCCACCCCACACACCACCCGAACAGCGCGCCCAAGGTGACGTCACTCAGGAAATGCGCGTGGGCCAGCATCCGCGTGAGGCCGCACCCCGCCGCCATCGCGTAGAAGACCCAGCGTGCGCGCGGGAACAGGCGCGCCATCGCCGTCGCCGCCGCAAAGGCCACCATCGTGTGGCTGCTCGGCCAGGCGAGCCCGCTCGTCGAGAACGGGTGGTCGCTCCAGGAGCGGAAACTGTACAGGCCATCGAGCACCGCGGGACGCTCGCGGCGCAGCAGCAGCTTCATCACCTCGGCGAGCAGGCCGCCTACGATGACGGCGGTCAC
>JBBQZD010000051.1:0-14198 GCA_038208045.1 Gemmatimonadales bacterium
TCTGGAAGTCCACCAACAACGGCCAGACCTGGCGCCCGACCTTCGATGACAAGCGCGTGGCCTCGCTCGGCACCCTCGCCATCGCGGCCAAGGACACGCAGCAGGTCTGGCTCGGTACGGGCGAGCCGCACTCGCGCAACTCCATCGAACCGGGCGCGGGCATCTACAAGTCCGCCGACGGCGGCATCACGTGGAAGCTGATGGGCCTCGAGAAGACGCAGCACATTGGGCGCATCGCGGTCGATCCGCGCGACCCGAACGTCGTCTGGGTGGCCGCGCTCGGCGCGGCGTGGAAGAGCAACCAGGAGCGCGGTCTGTACAAGACGGTTGACGGCGGCAGCACGTGGCAGCTGGTGAAGTTCATCAACGACCGGACGGGCTTTGTGGACGTCGCGCTCGACCCGCGCAATCCGGACGTCGTGTACGCCGCCGCCTACGAGCGGCTGCGCACGCCCTATTCGCTGAAGAGCGGAGGCCCGGGCTCCGGGCTGTTCAAGTCCACCGACGGCGGCAAGTCGTGGACCGAGCTGGTCGGCAGCGGCTTCCCGACGGGCGCCAAGGGCCGAATCGGCCTGGCCATCGCCGCCAGCAACCCCGACGTAATTTACGCCATGGTCGAGGCGGCCAAGCCGTCGAAGGACGGCAAGTTCGTGGCCGAGCGCGTACCGGCCGACAACGGACTGTATCGCTCCGCCGACGGCGGCAAGACGTGGGAGAAGACCAACAACGCCAACACCCGGCCCTTCTACTACTCGCAGGTGCGCGTGGACCCGAAGAACGCCGATCGCGTCTACTTCTCGTCCACGCAGATGATGGTGTCGAACGACGGCGGCAAGACCGCACGCACGGCCGCCCAGAGCGTGCACGTGGATGATCACGGCCTGTGGATCGACCCGAACGACCCGGAGCGCTACGCGATCGCGAACGATGGCGGCATCGCCATCACGTTCGACAAGGGCGGCAACTTCGTGCAGCCGCAGAACCTGCCGCTCGCGCAGTTCTATGAAGTCAGCTACGACATGGCAACGCCGTACAACATCTGCTCCGGTGCGCAGGACAACGGCACCTGGTGCGGACCCAGCCGCCGGAAGAGCGGGTCCATCAACAACGCCTACTGGCACACGATTGCCGGCGGCGACGGGTTCTATACCGCGCAGGATCCCACCAACCCGGACATCGCCTATGGCGAGTCGCAGGGCGGCAATGTGTCGCGCGTCAACGTCCGCACCGGCGAGCGCTCGGGGCTCCGCAAGCCGTCGTGGCAGGAGCTGTTCAAGAAGTGGGAGGATTCCATTGCGGTCGTGCGCGGCGATCCGCTGAAGCCGGCCACGAAGCAGGTGGACGCCCAGCTTGCGGCGCTGCGCGCCCGGCAGAAGGCCGACAGCATTGACCTGGCGCTGCGCTACAACTGGAACGCGCCGTTCTTCCTGTCGCCGCACAACCCGATGACGTTCTACTTCGCGGGCAACCGCGTGATGAAGAGCACGAAGCAGGGCGACGACCTGTTCCTCATTTCGCCCGACTTGAGCAAGAAGCTGACGGCGAAGATCGACACGTCGGTGAACCTCACCGGCGGCATCACGCTCGACGCGACGGGCGCCGAGACGTATGGCACCGTGGTGGCGCTCGCCGAGTCGTACGTGAAGGCCGGCCTGCTGTTTGCCGGCACGGACGACGGCAACGTCTGGAAGTCGTCGAATGACGGCGCCGCGTGGGAGAACCTTACCGCGCGGTTCCCGGGGCTCCCCGGCGAGCTCGCCGTGGCCCGCATCGAGCCGTCGCACTTCGACTCGCTGACGTTCTACGTGGCGTTCGACAATCACCGCTACAACGACTTCACGCCGTACCTGTACGCGACCACCGATGGCGGCAAGACGTTCAAGTCCATCACGAACAACCTGCCGAAGGACATGCCGGGCGACTTCCTGCACGTCGTGCGCGAAGACCCCATCAACGAGAACCTGCTGTTCGCGGGCTCGTCGCTGGCGGTGTACGCGTCCATTGACAAGGGCGCCACGTGGTCCCGCTTCATGAGCGGCATGCCGACGGTGCCGGTGTACGACCTCAAGATCCATCCGCGTGACCACGAACTCATTGCCGCCACGCACGGGCGCAGCCTGTGGATCGTGGACATCACGCCCCTGCAGCAGCTCAACGCGCAGGTGCTGGCGGCGACGACGCACCTCTTCGAGCCGCGCACGGCGTACCAGTACGGCGAGGCGCCGAACCTGATGGCGAGCGGCAACGGCAACGCGCAGGCGTTCTTTGCGACGCCGAGCCCGGCCTACGGCGCCGACATCTCGTACAAGCTGCCGGCGAGCGTCACCGGCGCGCGCATCATCATCACGAACGTCGCCGGCGACACGCTCGGCAACCTCCCGGCGGCAGGTGGCGCTGGCATTCGCTCGGTCACCTGGAACTTCCGCGGCGGTGCGCGGCCTGCGGTGGCTGGCGCGCTGTCGCCGTCCGAGCGTCGCGACAGCATTCTCAAGGCCGTCCGAGCGCCCGTGGTGCTCGACTCGCTCGTCAAGGCGAAGTACGACAGCACGGCCATTGTGCGCGCCAAGGCGCTGCTGAGCCCGGCCCCCGGCGGCGGCTTCGGTGGACGCGGCGGCGGTGGTGGTGGCGGCGGTGCGGGTGGCCGCGGCAGCACCTGCGAACGCCCGCTGACGCAGTGGGATGCGTTCTGCGCGCGTCCCGCCGAGGGACTGGTGGCGACGCCGGGGCTCTCCGCGGCGCCGAGTGGCGGCGGTGGACCGCAGGCGCGCGGGCCGGAGCCGGAGAACGTCAAGAAGATCTTCGACCTCATCGGCATGAAGGTGCCGGCGGGCGGCGGCGGCTTCGGCGGCGGCTTCGGCGGTGGCGGTGGCGCGGGCGAGGCCGGCACGGGTTCGTACCTCGTCACGCTCAAGGCCGGGGACGCGACTTTCAAGCAGGTGCTGAAGATTGAACGCGTGAGTGGCGGCGACAGCGGGTTCTCGCCGTTTGGGGGCGATGACGAGCGGTAGATGGCGAGCAGGCGAACATTCGAGAAACGGGGGGGGCGGCTTCGGCCGCCCCTTCGGTTTCAGCCGGACATGACGAGGAGCTCCCGCAACCGCCCCACGTCAGATCGCGCATCCGCGGGCAGCGAGCCGCCGCACCGCTTGTACTTCCTGCCACTGCCGCACGGACCACGTCCGCCATGCGACGCAGGGCGGTGGCGGCGGAACGCAACGCCGTGTGTGCGCGCGCGGGCAACGCGGTCATGGCCAACGCGCTCGTTCTCACGCGCACCGCGGTCGCGTGGGCCATGACCGCGTTGCCCCACCCGCGCCCGAACCTGGACTGAGACTTCCCCCGCCACGGCGGGGCCCGCTTACTTTCGACACAGCGTGCCTCTCGTCCGCCCCCCCTCCACCGCTGCCTTCCCACTCGACCAGGTGCTCCTTTCGTGATGGCTCAGTTGCTCAACGCGTGGGTGTGGACCGAGACGGTGCTCCTCGTCATCATCGGGACCCCCTTCGTCTTCATCGTCTTCTGCCTCACGGCGCCGTTCGACAAGCGTCGCTATGCGGCGGGGCGCCTCTTTCGCCTCATCGGCGTCGGTTCGGTCAAACTCAACCCGCTCTGGCGCTTCGAGGCCGGCGGCGATTTCATCCATGACCCGCGCCGCGCGTACGTCGCGGTCTCCAACCACGAGTCGTACGCCGACATCTTCCTGATCTCGCACCTGCCGTGTGAGATGAAGTGGCTTTCGAAGGACACGATGTTCAAGATCCCGTGCATGGGCTGGATGATGCGGATGGCCGGCGACATCGAGATTCGCCGGGGGGAGCGCGGCAGCACGACCCGGGCGATGCACGACGCCCGCGACCGGCTGAAGCGGCAGGTGGGTGTGATGATCTTTCCTGAAGGGACGCGCTCGCGCGACGGCGAACTTCTGCCGTTCAAGGACGGGGCGTTTCGCCTCGCGCTCGAAGCTCAGGTCCCCATCCTCCCGATCGTGGTGGCCGGTACACGGAGCTGCATGGCCAAGGGCACGTTCCGCTTCCAGCGTGCGCATGCCCGAGTGAAGGTCCTCGCGCCGATCGACACGACGGGCCTCACGCTCGACGACGTGGCGGCGCTGCGCGACAGGACCCGTGATATCATCGCCGAGGCGCGGACGGCGCTCATGCGGGAGATGCGGGATGGGAATCGCGGGTGACGCTGGCGCAGTTGCGCGCTCGCGGCGCCGGCGTCCCCACGTGATCGGGCCAGTCAGATACCTGAGCAACGCGGGCCAGCACACAGGTTGACCCGTTTTGCGTTGCCCCGTCCGGGCTTGAACCCGGACGCTTCTGATCCAGCGGGCATCCGACATTCCCGACGCGCCCATCCGCTTCGCTGGCGCCTTGAGGGCACCGCACATCCGTGCTCGCGCCCGGCCTCACGTACCTGCATGTTGGTCGGCATGGTCAACCTCGCTCGACTCACCGTTGGGCGACGCTGCATTCCGCTCGTCGCCTTGCTCTTGTGCACTTCGCTCGAGGCCGCGGCCCAGGTGTTCAAGCCTGATCCGAGGGTGCCGGTGGCGTACACGCACATCGACGCGCGTTCGCTGCGGCTTCCTACTCCGGGCGCCGCCGTCATTACGGATGCACGCCAGTGGAGGGCACTGTGGCAGCGATACAGTGGAGGTGTCGCGCAGCCCCCGACGTCGGTGCCCGAGGTGGACTTCAGCACGAAGCAACTTGTGGTCGTCGGCGCGAACGCGGCCGGGTGCTCCCGTGATCCAAGCGTCTTCGCGGTCTACCTGCTTGCCGACACCATTTCAGTGCAATCCGGGAACGCCATAGCCAGGCTGCGGCTGTGCGGCGACAGTCGCATCGCCACGGACGTGATCGTGATCGACCGGACGTCCAAGCCGATCCGCTGCTTCCACAACGCCACGTACACGCAGCCACTCCCCCCCGCGCCGTGGTGGGAGCGGCGATCGCTTGCGGACCTCGATACCGTGGCGGACCCCATATCGCGTGCCGGGTGGCTTGTCGAACTCGCCCGGGCGGATACCTCCGTTGCCAACCTGCGACGGCTGGCGGAGGCCACGGCGCGCGTCGGCGGGGCGAGTGCCTTGCTGGCGGTTCCGCAACTGCAGCGCGACTCGCTGGCGGTCTACACGGTGATGTACAATGGCGGCGTCTGGACGGCCGAGGCGACCCGCAACCTGGTTGACGCGCAGGGGCCGGCGCTGGTTCGCGACCCGAAGACGTCGGGTGGCACGCTCGAACTGATGTTCAGGTACCTGGAACGATTGCGAGAGCCAAGCGCGCTGATTGCGGCGATCCATGCGCATCCGGCAATCGCGGCCGATACCCTGCTGCGCAACGCGATCGTGCGATCTGGGCTCCTGCCCCCCAGCACGCCGAAGACACCGTGACAGCCATTCGCCGCAGGCAACCCAACACGAGGCTTCACATGCCCGTCATTCGTTCATGCGTCATCGCCGTTGCGACAGTGCTTCACGCGGGAATAGCGGGAGCACAGGACGCGGCCGCGCCACCGCCCGAGGTCAAAACCGCGGCGACGGCAGAACGCAGCGTCCCCGCCGACCTCGCGCGGATCACGCTGACGTTCTCGCGTGAAGGCCGATCGCGCGCGGATGCCGGGGCACGACTCGCCGCCAAGATGGACAGTGTAAGACGCGCCCTCGAAGCGCTCGGCGTTCCGCGCGACTCCATGTTCACCGGGAGCACGTGGTATTGGTGGTCGGGGCGGATCGAGGTGCGGGAAGGGAACGAGCATCTCGTTCCGGGGCCGAATGACCCGCTGTACCGACCGACACTTCGCGTGCGAGACTCCGTCTTCAAGTCCACCGATGCCGTCGAGGTGCACATACACAACATCAAGCAGGTGGGCGCCGTGGTGGACGTTGCGCTGGCGCAGGGCGCGGGGAACATCTCGCCCATCCGGTTCAGTGCGCGTAACCTTGCCGCGGCCCAGGATGCGGCGCTGCGCGAAGCCACACAGAACGCCCGCCGGCAGGCACAGGCCATCGCCGAGGCCGGAGGATCGCAACTCGGTCCGGTACTCGGCTTTAGTACCGCACCCGGCGAGGAACGGTACGGGTACCGCGGACTGGAGCTCTCCAGTATGGTCACCATGGGTGATGGGTCGTCGTACGGAGGCGGCGATCAAGGACCGGGGACGGAAATCGCCGCACCGGCGATTCCGGTCCGCGTGACCGTGTACGGACGCTGGTCGCTTGTGTCCAAGCCGTAAGCTGGGGGTCGGGCGAATGGAAACGTGTTAATGTGAAGGAGGCATGTCCGCAGGGAGGTGCCTCTTTCGCATGGACGTTCTGCGTGTGCCGCCGTTGAGTTGCCCCTTCAGTTCGCCAAGCGGCTGGCCCTGTCGGTGGACCAATTGGTATCCGCCGTGATCCCCCGCGTCTCGGCGGCGATCCAGCGCCGGAACCCGCCAGGCATGAGCCCCATGGTCTAACCCTAGCTCGACGACTCAGATACCTTCACTATTCATCTGATCGGAGCCCCCCATGATCATGTCCAAGGCCGAGCTGCTCACGGCCCTCACGCACGAATCCAAGGTCCTGCTGCACCTCGCCGGCAAGGTCGATCGCACGCAACTCGACTACCGTCCGACGCCCAAGCAGCGCAGCACGCTCGAGATGCTCCGCTACATGGGCATGATGGGCCCGGAAATCGTGAAATACGCCTTCGCGGTAACGCCCAGCTTCGACGACTGGGCCAAGGCCACCGAGGCGGCCGGCCAGCGCGATTACGACCAGGCCGTCGCCATGATCGCCGCGCTGCCCGAGACGTACGACGCGCTGCTGGCGAAGGTGCCGGAGGCCGAGTTCCGCACGGAGATCACCGACTTCGACGAGCAGCAGACCTCGCGCGGCGCCTTTCTCGTGAACCTCGTGATCGGTGGCCACGCCGCGTATCGCACGCAGATCTTCTGCTACCTGAAGGCCTGCGGCCAGGAGAATCTCACCTCGGCGAATCTCTGGTCGGGCATGGACATGCCCGCGTGACGCCCGCGTCACCGACGGCCACTCGCCCTCGTGACCGCCTCCGCCGCTTCCACACATCGCTGACTGCCCCGCACTTCCCATGATCGTCGCCGACCGTTTCACCGTGCAGGACACGCTCGGCGCCGGCGGCTCGGCGGTCGTGTACCGGGCGCACGACGAGGTGCTTGACCGGCTGGTCGCGCTCAAGCTGCTCGGCGAGACGGAATCATCGCAGGTGGACCAGAGCCGCTTCGAGCGCGAGATCAAGCTCACGGCGCGGCTCGTGCGCCCGGCGATCGTACCGCTCTTCGACAGCGGCTGGCACGAGGGGCGGCTCTACTACGTGATGCCCTGCATCGAGGGGACCACGCTGCGCGCACTGCTCGCGGAGCAGGGGCGCCTGCCCACTGCGCAGGCGCTGCGGCTCGCGGGCGACGTGGCCGAGGCGCTGGCGTACGCGCACGCCAGCGGCGTGGTGCACCGCGACATCAAGCCCGAGAACATCTTCTCCGCCGCGGGGCGCGCGCTCGTCGCGGACTTCGGGATTGCGCGGGCGATGACCGTGGACGCGGACCGCACCGCACTCACGGAGCACGGGATCGCCATCGGCACCGTGGCGTACATGAGTCCCGAGCAGGCGATGGGGGAGCGCGAGCTCGACGGACGCGCCGACCTCTACTCGCTCGGTTGCGTGCTCTTCGAGCTCCTCACGGGCGAACCGGTCTTCCGCGGCGCGACGAGCATGAACGTGCTGGCGCAGCACCTCACGGCCGACCCGCGCGTGGCGGAACGGCTGCCCGACGCGCCGCCGTCACTCGTGCGGCTGCTTGAACAGCTGCTCGCCAAGGAACGCGACGAACGGCCGGCCACCGCGGTCGAGCTCGTCGTGGCGTTCCACGCGCTGGCCACCTCGTCCGGCGCGTCGTCGGCCGAGTCATCCACGAGGGCACTGACGGCGTCGCCGGTGGCGTCGCCCGAGCCGTCAGGCGCGACAGAGGAGAGCGAGGCCGATCGGGCCGTCAGCGAGGCGCGAAAGCTGTTCGGGCGCGGCGTGCAGGGAGGCGACGGCGCGGAAAGCGTACTCGCGCTCGGCAAGGTCTTCGCTGAGAAAGCGCTCGCGCTGGAGCCGCGTCACGTGCTGGCGATGGCGGTGCTCGCCGACATCGTGATCTGCCAGGGGTTCCGAGGGTTCGCGGACGAAAAGGAGAGCGCCGCCGAATCGGAACGGATCCGGCTCGCTGCGGCCGCGATTGACGACAACGTGGGGGAACTGCAGTCCTCCATCGGTGTCGCGCGCCTCTACTGGCATGACGACTTCCACGGGGCGCAACGGTATCTCCAGCGCGGCGCGGAGCTCTCGCCGGATGATGGGATCGCGCAGCGGATGTACTCCGCCTGGCTCAAGATGGCCGGCCGATTTGACGAGGCGCTCGCCCGCATGGAGCGCGCCGTCGCCCTCATGCCGGACTCGCCGCACGCGTTCGTCGGGCTGGCCGACACGCTCATGTCGATGGGACGCTACGTGGAGGCGATCGCGCCGCTGCAACAGGCGCTGCGCATCCTGCCGCGCTACCCCCAGGCGATGGAGCGGCTCGAGATGGCGGCGCACCGCGCGGGTCGCATCGACGAGGCCTACTCGTCGCGTCGCTCCCTGCTCGGGACGCAGCGACTCTTCGCGCGCCTCGACCGCCTTACGGAGGTGATGGAGAAGGACGGCTGGGCAACCGCACGCCGCCAGGACCTGGAGGCGGAGCTCCAGGAGCTGCTCGCCCTCGCCGCCACCGAGAATCCGTTCCGGGACCGTCACACGAGTCGGCACATCTCCGACGCCATCATCATCGCCAGCGGCGAACTCGGCGAGTGGACGCGCGCGATGGACTGGGTCGAGCGCGGCTACTACGTGCGGCCGGGGCGGTTGATCCGCGTGCTCACCGACCTGCCGTTCGACCGCCGGGGGCTGGCGTCGGACCGCCGGTATGCGCGGCTCCTGCGGACGGCGGGGCTGGAGTTTCTGCTCTAGACGCGTCAAAGTACGCTGTGGGAATCGCTTGCCGCGCCTCTGCGCAATGGATACGTGATACGCGGTATGCGGTGGCGCTCGCCTCAGAATTCCTGTCCCGGCACTGCGCTTTGGAAAGTCGGGAAGAAGACGTCATTCTCGAATGCGCCTTCCGGGTGCATTCGCAGGCAGCGGGCGTTGCCGGAAGTCCGCACCGTCTTCCTACGGCGCCGCGATCGAGATCGCACATCCCTGTCTTGACGCATTGGCGGCCACGCGGGTATTCGTCTTCATCGAAGGCCGTCGTCCCCCTTCACGCTCGTCCGGAGAGGCCGCGTGCGAAACAGGTGGAGTTGGCACCCGTGGTCCTCACGGCGAGCGCTGGGGGCCGTGGCCTTTCTCTGTGCGGTCGGGGGCGTGCTTCCGGCGCCCGCGCAGCAACCGTTCCGGGTTCTCGGGCATCGCCCGCTCTCCGACGCACGGCCGAGCGACGTCATCACGATCACCTTCGACCGGCCCGTCGTGCGGATGCTCGAGGGGTCGGTCGACCCGGCGCGCTTCGTCCGCGTGGAACCCGATGTGCATGCGCGCGTCGAATGGCGCGACCCCTCCACCATTCGCGTCATTCCCGGTGAGCCGCTGCAGCCGGGCCGACGGTACACCGTCGTGGTGGATAGCGGGCTGACGGCGTCAGATGGCGGCCGGCTGGCCGTGACCGAGCGGATCATCATCTCGGTGCGCGGGCCGGAGTTCGCGACGAGCGAGCCGCGGGTGCTCCCGAATTACGACAATTGGTTGCCGGTGTCGGGGCACCTGATGCTCGTCTACAGCGCGCCGGCTCCCGATTCCGTCTTCGACCGTCTGGTTCGGCTCGAGATCTCCGCGTCGGGGGGCTGCCCGGCGCCGCGGACGATCGCGTACCGCGTGATCCGGCAGCGTCCCATGGAGCCGACCGACCCGTGGCATTTCAGGTATGGTCGTGACTACATGTACGTCGACTCCCTCGCGCTCAGGTTCCGCCGCGTCGTGGAGCTCGATCCGGTGGAACGGCCGCCTGAGGGGTGCACGGGACGCCTCGTGATCCCGACGTTCGACTCGCTCGACACGCCAACCGCCGGCTATGGCGTCCGGACCGCGCCGCCTTTCGTTCTCGAGGACTTCGGGTGCGCAGACCCGGCCGACTGCGCCGCCGCGGGATCGTTCATGCTGCGCTTCTCGAGCCCGATCACGCGCGACGCCTTCACGAGATCCGTCCATTTCAGCCCGGCCGAGGCCTTCGGCCTCAAATCGGAGCAGCAGGACGGGACCACATGGGTCGTCTCGGCCCGCTTCGTTCCGCTCGAGACATACGCTTTCCGTGTCGATTCGACCCTGCGCGACGTCTTCGACCGCCCAGTGGGTCACCCGGGCGAACACGCGATCGTCGTGGGCAATCGGATGCCGGACTTCGGTTTCGGCAGGGGCTTCATCACCCTCGGGAACGCAGCCCCGCCCCTGTTGCGCGTACGGCATGTCAACGTCGACAGCCTCACGCTGCGCCTGATGCTGGTGCCCGACAGCGAGGCGGTGCACCAGGCCGCCGGATGGCCGCCGCAGTGGCCGGGCGAGAAACGGTGGATGCCGCGCGACACGGTGGTGCGCGTCGTGGCGCTGCACGCGCCGTTCAACGAGGAACGCGTGACGGCCATCCCGGTGCCCGAACTCGGCGATCGTTTCCGTGGGCGGCTGGTGGTGGTGGTGGCGGAGGTGAAACGCGCGAGCGCGCGAGAGAGGCGTGCCGTCCCGACGGGCAAGCGCCCCACGTTGCCCGCGGGATCGCTCGGCGCGGCCGCCCAGCGGCTTCCTTCACTCCTGATCGACGTGGACTACCTACACGCGTCCCCGCGCGCCGTCGTGCAGACGACCGACCTCATGGCGCACGCCAGGCTGACCCGCCGGGGCGGCGCCGTGTGGGTGACGTCGGTTCGCACGGGTGCGCCGGTGCCCTCAGCGCGCGTACGCATGCTCGATAGCGCCGGGATCCCGCTCGCCGAATCGACGACGGACGCGCAGGGTCTCGCGACCCTGTCCGCCACGGGCGCGCTCGCCGGAAGACCCGCGCCGGACACGCGCACCAGCATGGTCGACCGGCCATCGCCCCGCGACGAACGGCGCGCGCGTCTCTTCGTTGAAGTCGTGCGCGGCGACGACCTGTCGCTGACGCTGCTGTCGTCGTCAGGCGACATGGGTTGGTACGAGGCGTACGATGCCTACGAGTACGACCGATCATGGCCGGTGCCGCCGTCCGAGGAGTACGCGGCCGTCTTCACCGAACGCGGCATCTACCGCCCGAGTGAGGCGGTGTTCGCCACCGCGATCGTGCGCGAGGGGCCGCTCGGCGCGCTACGCGCGCCGGCGCCGGGCGACTCGGTGCGCTGGACGATCGAGTCGAGTGCGTATCCCGTGGAGCGGCGGACGCTCGTGCGCGACACAATCGTGCGACTATCGACATTCGGCACCACGACTACTCGGGCGCTGATCGGAGCCGGCGTCCCGTTGGGTGAGCACCGGGCCAGCGTCTCGCTGATGCGGGACGGGGCATGGCGAGAGGCCGGCTACGCCACCTTCACGGTGGGAGAGTACCGGGCACCGGAGTTCCTCGTCAGCCTGGATGTCGACAGCGCTCCGCGGCTGCGGGGAGATACCATCCGCGCGGAGGTCGGGGCGCGATTTCTCTTCGACGCGCCCATGCGAGGCGCCACCGTCTCTTGGTGGGCGCAGTTCACCGAGCTCGACGCCTGGGACGTGCGCATTCCCGGACTGCCGACGGGGTACGTCGTCGGCGAGCAGGCTCGCTGGTGGGAAAGGGACACGCTCGTGCGCGCGCGCCAGTCCGGCGGCAGCATGTCGCTTTCGGACGCGGGCCGTGGCATCCTCGCGATCCCGACCGACTCGGCGAATTTCTCGCGCGGTGCGCTGGTAACGGCCGGCGTCTCGGTGACCGACGTCAATCGACAGCGGGTCGCCGCGCCCACGATGCATATGGTCGTGCACCCGGCGGACCTGTACGTCGCGCTGCGCGACGCGGGGAAGGAGTACTTCTGGGCGCAGGGGATGCCGAGGGCTATCCAGGTGATGGCGGTTGGCGTGGATGGCCGTGCGCTGCGCGGTGTGCGCGTGCGCATCGCGACGGTGGAGCAGCGCTGGTCGGCTGCGCGTGCCGGTTCCAGGGAACTTCAGGCCGGCGGCTGGCACGCCGACACGGTGCGGGTGGACTCGGTCACGACATCGGACAGCGCGGTGATGCTGTCGATTCATCCGGCACGATCGGGACCGGTCGTGCTTGTGGCGACCGCCGTGGACTCGCACGGGCGACCGGCGCGTACCACCACCGGCCACTACGTGAGTGGTGCCTCGTGGCTGGCGTCGTCATCGAAGCAGCAGCTTCCCGTGGTGGCGGTGCGCGACCGGCTCGTCGCCGGCGATCAGGCGGTCATCACGTTCGTCTCCCCGTTCACGCGGGCGGATGCCTGGGTCACCCTCGAGCGGGAGGGGATCCTGAGCCATCGGCTCGTGCGCGGGGTGCACGGTCCCGTCATCGTGCGACTCGCGATGACCGAAGCGGACGCACCGAACGTCTACGCCAACGTGATGCTGGTGCGGCGTGGAGACGCCACGTCCGTCGATTCGCTGGAGCAGCGCTATCGGACTGGGCGCGTAATGCTCCGCGTCGACGCCGCCCCGAAACGACTCGACGTGCAACTGCAGCCCGGACGGTTGTCGTACGTGCCAGCGGACAGCGCGACATTCACCGTTCGCGTGCGCGACCGTGCCCTGGGCGTGCCGGCCGCCGCGACGCTATGGGCCGTGGACGAGGGGGTTCTCGCGCTCACGGGTTACGCCACGCCGGACCCCGTTGATCTGTTGTACAGGCTGACGACAGACGGGCTGCGTTTCGCCACGACGCTGAGCACCCTTGCGCCCCGGCGGCCGCCGTTCGGTTGGCGCGGTCCGCGCTTCGGCCAGATGCTGGGGCGGGCCAGCACCGCCTTTTCCGTCAGCGCGGCCGCGAACGGCCCGATCAACATTTCGGTGGCGTCGGAGGCTGCGCTGCGCACCGACTTCCGGACCACCGCCTTCTTTCTCGGCGGCGTCGTGACCGATGCGCAGGGATCCGCCGAGGTCCGCGTGAAGCTGCCGGACAACCTCACGACATTCCGCGTGATGGCCGTCGCGGCCGGACAGGGCGATCGCTACGGCAGTGCCGCTGTGCCGATGGTGGTCACCAAACCGCTCCTCATTCGCGCGGCGCTGCCCCGCTTCGTGCGAGCCGGCGATTCGCTGCACGCCGGCGGCGTGGTCAATGCGCGTGACGGTGTCGGGCGCGCCGTCGAGGTCTCCGCATCGGGCACGGGCATCGAGCTGCTCGAGCGTGGCGAAGCAAAGGCGGCGCTCGCGCCGGCGGGAACGGAGGTGCGGTTCTCGTGGCGGGGAATCGAAGGTGACACCGCGCGCATCCGCCTGTCCGTGACCGACGGCCTGTTGTCGGACGCCCTCCTCGCCTCGATCCCGGTGCGCCCAGACCGGGAGGCGCGCGTACACACGCTCTCGGGGTTGGTGCGCGACTCCGCCGTCGTGCGTTTTCGCCTCCCCGGCAACGTGGACTTTGCAAAGTCGCACCTGACCTTGCGCGCCGGCACCGTGCCAGCACCGGCCATTCGCGTCGCCCGCGCCTTCGTCACCGCGTATCCCTACGACTGCTCCGAGCAACTCGCCAGCGTCGGGCGTGTACTGCTCTCGCTCCTCGACCTGTCGCGACACGGGATCCGGGCGCTGGACGACACGACGGCCAGCCGTCTGCTGCTGCAGCGGATCGCCGATCAACTCGTGGCGCGGCAGCGTACCGACGGCGCCATCGGCATGTGGGGCCGCTGGTGGTGGAGCAACGGCTGGCTGAGTTCGTACGCGGGACTCTTCCTGCTGGACGCGCGTGACGCCGGCGTACGTGTGGACGCGGACAACCTCTCCCGTCTCGACGTCTATCTCGCCACGACGATCGACTCGCTGCGCTTCATGCCCGACACATCCGAAGGGATGCGACTCGATCGGGCGCGCCGTGTGGCGAATCATCTGTCCGACCGCCTGGCGGCGGCGACTTACCTCGCACGCATGGGCCATCCGCATGGCGACGAGCATGCGCGCCTGCTCGCCGACGCCCGCCGC
>JBBQZD010000052.1:0-14132 GCA_038208045.1 Gemmatimonadales bacterium
GCTCGCGGGTAAAACACGTTTCGGCGGATGCGATGCTGTCACTCGCCGTGCCAACCTCGTCACCCGGAGCCCACCAATGTTCAAGCGAGTGCTCGCACTCCTCCTGTTCGCCGCGTCGTCCGGTGCCGCCGGCGCCCAGCAGGCCGGCATGAAGGCAGATCCCGACGTGAAGGTGAAGCAGGCCGGCCCCGTGCCCGCGGGCTGGGAAATGCAGCTCGACAGCCCGACGGCCAGCAAGGCGGACGTTGCCTTTACGACGATGGGCAAGGGCATGCACGTCACCACCGGGCCGGCCGCGATCTTCTGGAACCCGGCCAACACGGCCGCGGGCGCGTACACGCTGAAGGCGACGTTTACGCAGATGAAGGCGTCCATGCACCCGGAGGCCTACGGTCTGGTCTTCGCCGGCCAGAAACTCGGCACCAGCGACGTGAGCTACCTCTACTTCATCGTGCGGCAGGACGGCAAGTTCATGGTCAAGCACCGCGCGAACGCCAAGGATGTCCACCTGATCACCGACTGGACCGCGGCGCCGTCCGTGGCGACCATCGAGGGCTCAGGCAAGGCCACCAACACGCTCGAGGTGCGTACCGGCGCCGATTCCGTCCGGCTGTTCGTCAACGGCGCCCAGGTCTCCGCGTACGGTGCGAACGTGATGACCCCGGTCGCCGGGACCTACGGCATTCGCGTCAACCACAATCTCGATGTGCACGTCGAGGGGCTCGAAAAGCGGTAGGCGGCGCGGGCTGCTCGGCGCCGGCATTCGAGCGCCGGCATTCGAGCGCCGGCATTCCGGCGCCGAACGCGAGCAAGAGCCCGGCGGACGCTGTCGTCCGCCGGGCTCTCGCCATTTCGGGTGCCGTATCCGATTTCCGCGCGCTAGCCCTTCAGCTCGTACCGTCCCTCACGAATGTCCCTCGAGCCGGCCTTCACCCCGAGGCCGACGCTCAGCCCCATCGTGATCGCCGCCGCGCCGCCCAGGTGGATCAGCGGAATGACGGAGAGCAGGCCCACCAGTGGCACGGCGAGCAGAAACGCGGCCAGACCGGCAATGATGGCCACCGACGGCTTGTGGGCGGCGTCGACGAAACGCAGGCGGTCGCGCACGAAACGGCGTGCCGTGCCATAGCCCATCAGGGCACCGACTGCGACGACAGCGAACGAAATGGCAAATGAGATCATGGCCTGCCTCCGGTTGTCCTCTGTACGCGGGGAGGGAGCGGGCGGTTTCAGCCCGCGCCCGGCCCCGCGGGACAGCCAGCGCCACTACCTTTAGCAGATGCCGGTCCGAGCCCCCGAACTCCTTGCCCCCGCGGGCAGCGTCGACGCCGTGCGCGCCGCCGTCGCCAACGGCGCCGATGCGGTCTATCTCGGCGCGTCGCGCTTCAATGCGCGCGACGAGGGCGCGCAACTCTCGCTCGACGAGCTCGAGGCGGCCTGCCAGATCGCGCACGACGGCGGTGTGCGCGTGTACATGACGCTCAACACGCTGGTGAAGCCCGCCGAACTCGGCGACTGCCTGGGGTACCTGGGCGAATGCATCGACCGCGGCATCGATGCCGCCATCGTGCAGGACATCGGCCTCGTGCGCCTCATCCAGCAGGTGTACCCCGACTTCGAGATCCACGGTTCCACGCAGATGACGGTGCACGACGCCAGCGGTGCGCAGGTGATGCAGCGCCTCGGCGTCGAGCGTGTGGTGCTGGCGCGGGAGAACACGCTGGACGACATCCGCGCCATCCGCGCGGCCGTGCCCGACCTCGGGCTCGAGAGCTTCGTGCACGGCGCCCTGTGCATCGCGTACAGCGGCCAGTGCTTCATGTCAGGCATGATCTCCGAGCGCAGTGCCAATCGCGGCTCCTGCGCCCAGAGCTGCCGCAAGGACTACGTTCTCACCGACCTCGCCACGTCTGCCGAACTCGACCGAGGCTACCTGATCTCCGCCAAGGACCTCGGCGCGTACGATCATCTCGCGGAGATCGCCGAGGCGGGCATCGGCTGCCTCAAGATCGAGGGCCGCAAAAAGAAGCCGGAGTACGTGGCCACGGTCACGAAGGGCTATCGCGAGTTCCTCGACCGCGTCGCGGCCGGCACGTTCGCGCCGCCGGCGATTGAGGAGGTGCAGCCGCTCGTGCAGATCTTCAGCCGCGGCTTCACGGGCGGCATGTACGGCGGGCGCGCGGGGCGCGACTACGTCACGCGCACGCAGCCCGACAATCACGGCCTCGAGTTGGGCGTGGTGCTCGGCACCGCACAGGGCGAACTGCTCGTCGAGGTCCGCGCTCCGATCGCGGCGGGTGACGGCCTCGGGTTCGAGCCGCCGGCCGGCGGGCACGCCGAGAGCACCGGTTTCACCGTCACGGACGTGCGCACCCTCGAGCAGCGGAACGGCGCGTGGCGCCAGGCCATCACGGGGCGCGGGCGCGTGGCGGCCGGGTGGCGGATTTTCCGCACCGCGGACGTGCAGCTGCTTGCCACGGCGCGGGCGTCGTACGCCGCGCTGGCGGGGGCGGGGTCGCGACGGCACGTGCGCCTCGATGTTCGCCTCTTCGGTGCGGCCGGCGGCGCGCTCAAGGCCGTCTTCCGCGCCGACGGCGAAGAGGTGACGCAGCAGTCCGACGCCGCGCTCGTGCCCGCAACCAAGCGCGCGCTCGACGAGGAGCAACTGCGTGAGCAGCTGGGACGCCTCGGCGACACGCCGTTCGTGCTGGGCGACGTCGACTTGTCGGGGCTGGGCGCCGGCCTGTTCATCCCCGTCTCCGCGCTGAACCGCCTGCGGCAGGCCGCCAGCGAGGAGCTGATGCAGCGGCGCGACTGGGCGCACGGCGCGACACTGGCGGAGCGGACGGCACACATCGCACAGGCCGTTGCGGCGCTGCCCGAGCTCGCTGGGGCGGACCACGCCTACGCGCTGTCTGCCGAAGTCTTCGCCCTCGACGACGCGCGGCTCGCCGCCGCGGCGGGCGCCACCGAGATCGTCCTCGACCCCTTCCTGCGCCATCCCGCGCCGCCGCGTGCGCGCGTGCGGGCGCTGGCCGACGAACTCGCGGGGCAGGGCATCACGCTCCGTCTGCGCACGCCGAGCATCGTGCGTCCCGAGGATCGCCGCGACCTCGACACCTGGCTTGCGCTCGACCTGCCGCTGCTGAGCGGGCACCTGGGCCTCGTCGCCGAGTTCGGGGCCGCGGGCCGCGATGTCACGGCCGATTACGCCGTGAACTGCTTCAACCAGCACACGGCCCGCGAGTACTTCGCGCTCGGGGCACGGCGCATCACCGCGTCCATCGAACTCACGGCCGACGAGATCACGCAGCTCGTGGCCCCGTGGGGCGGCGCCGGCTTCGACGTGCTGCTGTACGGCCGCCCCGAGGGAATGACCCTCGAACACTGCGTCCTCTCGGCCGCGTTCGACCGCGAGCCCACCACCTGCCGCGACCTCTGCGTGCAGAAGCATCCGAACGTAGAACTCACCGATCCGACGAGGTATTCCTTCCCGCTGGCCACCGACAGCGCCTGCCGGAATCGCCTGCTGCACTCGCGGCCGATTGACGGTGCGCAGTACCTGCCGCGGCTGTGGAAGGCGGGCGTGCGCGGCTATCGCGCGGTCTTCAACGTGCGCGGCGATGACGTGGCGGGCGTGGTCGGCGCGTACCGGCAGATGCTGCACGCGCTGGCCAGCGGCGGCGCGGCTCCGCTCGACGCGGTGCGCACGCTGCTCGGCGACCGGTACACGCGCGGCCATTTTGCGCGCGCTGTCTGATATGTTGCGGGCGGCCGGCGTTGTGCCGGATGCCCTGATCACTCCCCATCGTCGGCCCGTTTCCGGGCCGGGTGCGTAATGGACGACAGTCTCTACTTCACCGAGCAGCACCTCGCCGTTCGCGAGATGGTCCAGGCCTTCGCGCGCGACGAGGTGGCCCCCATCGCCGCGCAATTCGACGAGTCGCAGGATTTTCCCTGGGCGACCGTGAAGCGCATGGGCGAGCTGGGCCTGCTGGGCATCCCATGGCCCGAGCACCTCGGCGGCGGTGGCTTTGACCTCATCGCCTACATCAGCGCCATTCACGAGATGGCCAAGGTCTGCGCGTCGCACGCCATCACCATCTCGGCGCACACCACGCTCGGCACCTCGCCGATCGTGCATTTCGGCACGAAGGCGCAGCAGGAGAAGTTCGTGCCGATGCTGGCGTCGGGCTCGGTGCTGGGCGGGTTCGGACTGACGGAGCCGAACGCCGGCAGCGACGCCGGGGGCACCCAGACAACCGCCGTACGGAAGGGTGCACACTACGTGCTGAACGGCACCAAGCGCTTCATCACGCACGCGGGCGTCGGCGAGATCTTCGTGGTCACGGCCGTCACCGAACCCGGCAAGGGGAGCAAGGGCATCAGCTCGTTCATCCTGAGCAAGGAGACGTGCGACCTCGACGCCGCCCGCGCCGTGGGCATCGGGCACAGCGAGGCGCTGTCGCCGATGGCCGGCTTCCGCTCGGGCAAGAAGGAGGACAAGCTCGGCTGGCGCGCCTCCGACACGCGCGAGCTCATTTTCGAGGACGTCGAGGTGCCGGCCGAGAACCTGCTCGGCGCCGAGGGCCTGGGCTTCGTGAACTTCATGAAGACCCTCGACGCCGGGCGCGTCGGGCTCGCCGCACTCTCGCTCGGCATCGCCGAAGGCGCGCTGGCCGAGGCGGCGCGCTACAGCGTCGAGCGCAAACAGTTTGGCAAGCGCATCGCGCACTTTCAGGGCGTGTCGTTTCAGCTTGCGGACATGGCCACCGAGTGCGAGGCGGGCAAGCACCTCACGTATCACGCCGCCTGGCTGGCCCAGCAGGGCAAGCCGTACACGAAGGAGGCGGCCATGGCCAAGCTCTTCTGCTCGGAACTGGCCATGCGTGCCACCATCAAGGCGGTGCAGATCCACGGCGGCTACGGCTACACCAAGGACTATCCCGTGGAGCGGATGATGCGCGACGCCAAGGTGTGCGAAATCGGCGAAGGCACGAGCGAGATCCAGCGCATCGTCATTGCCCGCGAACTGTTGCGGCACCTGATGGTCTAAACGCCGCTGCCCCATTGCGTTGCCGCCACCCGGCGGTTACCCATCCAGTAACGGGTTTCGACCCGTCAGCAGGCCCCGGAGCCGGCGACCGCGTGCCCCGGGCAGATGACCACCCCTCTCGCGTCTGGCGGAGTATGATGGTGCCCGATCGCAGGCGAGACCGAACTTTCCAGGACAGTGCCGTCCTGCCGCTGCTCGTTGCAGCGGCGGCGAATGGGCACCATGTGCTGGCGGCCTTCGTCTGGACGATCGTGCGCGCTGGGGGAACGTTGACGACTGTTGTGCGTCGGGGAGAGACCGTCATGCCGGCGGTGCCCACCCTGAGCCACGCCACCCTTTGGCCACGCCGCCGTGCGGCGCGAGTGCGGTCGCTCTCGCGCGCGAACGGCGCGGACCTTCATGAAACGCGAAATCCTCATCTCGGCGACCCAGCGCGAAGTGCGCGTCGCTATTCTCGAGGACGACCAGCTCGTTGAGCTGCAGGTCGACCGCCCGGAAGCTCGGCGCATGGTCGGCGACATCTATTGGGGCAAGGTCGACGCGGTGCTGCCTGGGTTGCAGGCGGCCTTCATCGACATTGGCACCGACAAGAGCGCCTTCCTTCACAACTCCGACCTCGTCTACGACGAGGGCGACGACGACGACGCCGACGATGTCGAGCCCGGCGACGAGCCGGCGGACGTCGAGCAGCCGGACAGCCCCGAGGCCATCGAGGGCGAACCGGCCGCACCGACGCCCAAGAAGGGCCGCGGCGGGCGACGCATGCGCAAGGACCCGCCCCAGATCCAGGACGTCCTGAAGAAGGGCCAGGAGATCATCGTGCAGGTCTCCAAGGAGCCCATCTCCACCAAGGGACCGCGCGTCACCGCGCAGGTGTCCATGGCCGGGCGGTTCCTCGTCTTCATGCCGTTTGCCGCGCGCGTCGGCGTGTCGCGCAAAATCGGCGACCGCGCCGAGCGGCTGCGCCTGCGCGGGCAGGTGGAAAGCGTGATGCCCAAGAACTCCGGCGGCGTCATCGTGCGCACGGTGGGCGAGGACGTCACGCAGGAGACGTTCAAGCGCGAGCTCGACACGCTCATCAGCCAGTGGAGCCGGATCAACAAGAAGACGAAGTTCGTCGGCAAGCCGCCCAAGCTGCTGCATCGCGAGACGTCGCTCACGCGCGGCATCATCCGCGACCTCTTTTCCACCAAGGTCGACAGTCTCACCGTCGACTCGAAGCAGCTGCACAACGAGATCCTCGAGTACCTCGGCGGCATCGCCCCCGAACTCGTGGAGCGCGTGCACTTGTACGAGGACAAGAAGGGACTCTTCGACCACGCCGGCGTCGAGACCGAAATCCGGGACCTCTTCAAGCGCCGCTGCGACCTGCCCTCGGGCGGCTACCTGATCATCGAGCCCACCGAGGCCCTCGTCTCGATTGACGTGAACTCGGGACGGTACACGGGAAAGAAGGATCCCGAGAAGACGATTCTCAGGACCAACACCGAGGCCGCGCGTGAAGTGGCGCGCCAGATGCGCCTGCGCGACCTCGGCGGCATCATCGTCGCCGATTTCATCGACATGGAGTCCAAGCAGAATCGCGACCGCGTGCTGCAGGAGTTGCGCACACACCTCGGCCGCGACCGCGCGCGCACCAAGGCCTTTGCCGTCAGCGACCTCGGGCTCATCGAGATGACGCGCCAACGCGTGCGCCAGAGCCACCTGCAGAACATGACCGAGGCCTGCGAAGTCTGTCACGGCACCGGACGCGTCTTCACCGCCGAGACCATCGTGCGCCGCATGGAGCGCTCCGTGCGCCGCATCGCCGCCGAGGGCCGCCGCGACCACCTGATCGTGCGCATCCATCCCGACATCGCGATGTACGTGCTGGAGCAGGAGGCCGACCTGATGAAGAAGCTCGAGAAGGGCGTCGGCTTCGGCGTCGAGATGCGCGACGACCCGCTGCTGCGTCCGGACGAATTCCGCCTCGTGGTGAAGGGGGCCGGGCGGGACATCACGCAGCAGTACGCGGTGGCGTAGGTGGGACGGCGGATGGCAGGTGGCGGATGGCGGATGGCAGATGGCGGATGGCCGAAGGGTGGCGGCTCGCGACGGTCCACCGTCCACCGTCTATCGTCAGTTGCCCTCGTCGCGATTCTCCCCCTGGCTTTCGCCTGCCGCACCGAACGCGCCGAGCCCTCGCGGCGCGTGCTCGGCGGCCTGGTGACACTGGTGACGGCGGCGCCCGCGCCGCGGCTCGAGGTGGACACGGCGGTCTTCGCCGTGCCGCCCGATTCGCTGATGCCCAGGAACGCGCTGGGCGCGGCGATCCGTCGTGGCCGAGCCATCGCGCTCGCGACGCGCGACTCGCTGCATCTCGACCGCGCGAGCGCCATGCGGTGCGCCAGCTGTCATCTCGACGCCGGCACCCGGCAGGGCACGCTGCCCTGGGTCGGTACGTACGCGCGCTTCCCGCGCATCGGCGATCGCGGCGAGGTGCTCACCGTGCACGAGCGCATCAACCGGTGCCTGCGGCGCAACATGCAGGCGCCCGCGCTGCGGCCGGACGATCCCCGCATGGAAGCACTCGTGAGCTACCTCGCGTTTCTCTCGCGCGGCATCCGGCTGGGCTCGCTGGTGGAAGGGCAGGGCGACGACACGCTGCGCGTGCACGCCGGCCAGTTCGCGAACGGTCGGACGGTCTGGACCGAACAGTGTGCCGGGTGCCATGGCGCACGGGGGGAGGGGACGGCCCGGGGCGAGCCCGTCTGGGGCCGACGCAGCTTCTCGGCCCGCTCCGAGATGGCCAGCTGGGCGACCTTCGCCGGCTTCCTCCGCGGTCACACGGCGGGCGGGGCGGGGCGGAGCGCACTGAGCGACCAGCAGGTGGCCGACGTGACCAGTTTCGTCTTGCGGCAGGCCCGGGGCAGGTAGGCCCGGGGCAGATAGGCCAAAGCAGGTCGGCTCGGAGCATGGTTCCCGCGCGGATGGGAGTCGCGGCCACTTGACTCCCAAGCCCAAGCCGGCTATCATTTTAGGCTCGATCGCATCTCAAGCTTTTCCGAGCCTTTCCATGTCCTACGCCATTATCCGCACCGGCGGCAAGCAGTATCGCGCTGAGCCGGGCAAGTCGCTGCGCATTCCCTCGCTTCCGGGCGATCTGGGTACGCAGGTCGAGTTCAACGAAGTGCTTCTCGGCTCCGACGGCACGTCGGTGCGCGCCGGGGTGCCCACGCTGCTGGGCGCCAAGGTGACGGCCGAGATCACCAAGCAGGGACGCGGCGACAAGATCGTCGTCTTCAAGTTCAAGCGCCGCAAGAACTACGCGAAGAAGCAGGGTCACCGGCAGGGCTTCACCGAAATCAAGGTCCGCGACATCACCCTCGGGTGACCGGCCACACGCGAGGATATTATGGCTCATAAGAAAGGCGTCGGTTCCTCCCGCAACGGCCGCGACTCCAACAGTCAGCGCCGTGGCATCAAGAAGTTCGGTGGCGAGCAGGTCGTCGCGGGCAACATCATCGTGCGCCAGTGCGGCACGAAGTGGCACCCCGGCAACAACGTCGGCCTCGGCACGGACTACACCATCTACGCCCTCATCGACGGCGTGGTGCAGTTCGAGCACAAGAGCAAGACGCGCCAAAAGGTGTCGGTGTATCCTGCCGCGTAACTGATGCAGCGTACGAGATTGGGGCCCGACGCGAGTCGGGCCCTTTTCCTTTGGGAACTGACGCTGTGCGCTTTGCGCGATCCGCCCTGCGAACTTCGCGCAGCGCACAGCGCACAGCGCAGAGCGTCCTTCTCCGGACGTCACGCCTCGTACGGCTCCATGTGCACCAGCACCCCCGTCACGCGCGGCTGCGCCGCCTTCACCGTGCTCTTCACCAGCCCCCCCAGCGCGTGCGCGTCGTGCAACGAGAGCTGCGGTGCCGCCTGCACGTGGATCTCGACGTGGTACGCCATGCCGGCGCGGCGGATGTTCAGCTTCTCGATGGCGCAGACCCCCGGCACGCCCTCGGCGGCGCGACGCACCGGCAGCGCGATCTCCGCGCCGGGCTGGCGGTCCATCAGGTCGCGCACCGCACCGCGCAGCATGGCGCCGCCGCTGTACGCGATGACGACGGACGCCGCCACCGCCGCCCAGTCGTCGGCCGATTCCCAGCCGGGTCCGTTCCAGACCGACAGGCCGATGCCCACAAAGGCCGCGGCGCTCGTGAGCGCGTCCGACATGTGGTGCCACGCGTCCGCCTGCACGGCGGCGCTGCCCACCTCGGCGCCGATGGCCGCGTTCCGCCGGTACAGCCCCCACTTGATCACCAACACGCCCACCAACACGCCGAGCGTCCAGGGCGCGGGGGCGTGGTGCGGCGCCCGAATTTCCCGCACCGCCTCGATGGCGATGCCGATGGCCGCGCCGAGCAGCATCAGCGACACGGTGGCGCTCGCCACGGATTCCGCCTTGCCGTACCCGAACGGATAGTCGTCGTCGGGATCCCGGCTGGCGATGCGCAGCCCACCCCAGACGATGAGCGACGAGAAAATGTCGGCCGCGGATTCCACGGCATCGGCGATCAGCGCGTAGGAGTTGCCCAGCACGCCCGCGACCAGCTTGACCAGCGCCAGCACGGCGTTGGCCACAAGGCTGAGCTGGGCGGAGCGGACGCCGCGTTCCATGTCGGAGGGCACGAGGGAAAGCTACCGTCGGCCCATCGTGCGCGCGATGCGGGCGCGACGCGGGCGCGACGCGGGCGGAAACCTCAGGCGTTACGCCGCCGTACAAGGAGGCAGACGACCACTGCCGGGAGCGACCATGGGACTCTGGGACAAACTGCAGACCGAACTGAACCGCGCGGGCCGCGCCGCACAGGGTGCCATCGACGAGGGGAAGCTGCGCATCGAGATCTTCCGTGTGCGCCAGCTCGCCGACAAGGCGGCGCAAGCGCTGGGGTATGCGTGCTATCGGGCCCGTGCCAACGGCGAGGAACTCGACGCCGCCACGTATGACCGTCTCACCGCGACGCTGCGCGACCACGAGGCCGAGGCGAAGAAGCTCGAGGAGCAGCTTGCGCAGCAGGCGGAGGCCGCGCCGGCTGCCGAGGCGACCGATGGTCCCGCACCGGCGCCCGACGCGTCTGCGCCTGGCGCCGCATCTGCGCCCGACGCCAGTGCCCCGGCGGGGCCGGCGCCGGCGCCACCGGCGTCAGGCAGGTGACGACGGGGCGTCGGGCGAATCCTTCTACTGGAAGGACGCGCACCGACGCACTGTTGGAGAGCGCCCTTCCTCGCACGTCCCGGGGCGCGATTCCCTGGAGGTGACCGCATGCGTCGTTCGATCCCGATCCTGCTGGCCGTCGCGCTCGCGACCCCCCTGTCCGCGACTTCGGCTGCGGCGCAGACCCCGCCCAAGACTCCCGCGGCCGTGCCGGCCGCGCCGCGCGCTCCCGCCGTGCAGTATGTGCGGGTCGAGGGCGTCGACTACATGTTCCATATTCCGACCACCATCAAGCCCGGCCTGACGGTGTTCAACCTCGTCAACATGGGCCAGGACGTGCACGCCATGACGGTGCTGGTACTGCCCGCCAACAAGACGATGCACGACTTCCTGGACGCGTTCGTTCCCACGGGCAAGGTGCCGTCCTGGACGCCGGTGCTGGGAGAGACCGGCACCATCAAGCCCGGCGCCGAGGCGTTCGTGACGTTGCGCCTGAAGCCGGGCAAATACGTGCTCGCCTGCCTGATCAACGCGAAGGATGGCCGGACGCACACGGAAGTCGGCATGGTGCAGATGGTGACCGCGAAGTGAGAGGGACGAAGTCCGACAGAATACGATAGCGAACCACAGCGCACGAGAGAGGGGCGGCCGATGGTCTGGCTCGCCCCTCTGTCGTCCGCTGTCGTCCGCTGTCGTCCGCTGTCGTCCGCTGACGTCCGCTGTCGTCCGCTGTCGCGCGCTGACCGTTTACGGTCGATATCGCTCGGTCAGCTCGTCCTGCCGCGTCTTGCCGCCTTGCCGGACGCCGCGGATGAAGACCTGCTCGGCGTGGGTGGCGAACTCGAACGGGTCGCCGTTCCAGATCACCACGTTCGCCTCGCGACCCGCGCGCAGTGATCCGACCTTGTCGGCCACGCCGAAGGCTTCGGCGGGGGCGAGCGTGACGCCGCGCAGCGCGTCGTCCCACGTCATGCCATAAGCCACGGCGTTACCGGCTTCCTGGCGGATGTTCTGCACCTTGAAGTCGTCGCCGTCGCCGATGATCGTCACGCGCACGCCGGCGGCCCGCAGCAGGGCCGCGTTCTCCTGGCGCGCGCCGAGCGCCTCGAAGCTCTGCGGAATATTGTTCATCGCGCCGACGAACACGGGCACGTTCGCGGCCGCCAGTTCAGCCGCCACCTGCCAGCCCTCGGCGGCGCCGACGATGATGAGGCGCAGCGCCAGCCGGTCGCGGCGGACGAGGTCGAGCACCGCGCGAATGTCGGAGGCGCGGTCCACGCTGATGGCCAGCGGCATCGACGTGTCGATGACGGCCTGCAGCGCCTCGAGATCGGCGCGCGGGGCGGCAAAGGCGCGCGTGGCGTTGCGCTCGAACGCCGTGCGGTTTGCCGCGTACGCCCGGGCATCGCCGAGAATCTCGCGCAGCCGGCCGAGCAGCTCACCGCGTCCGCCCGTCTCGGCGGCGCCGGCCGAGAAATCGGCGATCATCGCGAGACCTGCAGTGGGGCCGCGCCGCACGAGCATGGCGTCCACGCGCTCGCCGGCGAGGTCCACCATGGCCGCCTGTCCGGCGATGAGGCCGCCGCTGGGGTTCACCATCACGCTGGTGATGCCGCCCTGCCGGGCTTCCGGGATGTACGTGGACGCGGGATTCAGTCCCTCCCACGCCTTGAACGCCGCGGCGACGCCCTTGGCTCCCTTGGCGCGCACGTCGTTGTAGCCGCCGCTGAACTCGGGGCTGCCGGCTTCGGTGAGGCCGAGCGACGTGTTGGCGTTGATGAGCCCCGGGGTCACCCACTTGCCCGTGGCATCGATGACCTGCGCACCGGCCGGTATGGCGAGCCCGGCGCCGACGCCGACGATCTTGCCGTCGCGCATCAACACGGTGCCGTGCTCGATCTTCGGTCCGCTCACGGGATAGACGGTGCCGCCGGTGATGGCGATGGTCTGCGCCTGGGCGCCCGTGGCGCACGCCGCGATGGCGATCGCGATCCGTCGAATGGAGGCGCGCATTACTTGATCCTCCCGTCGTTGGTCGGCACGTAGCCCAGTTCGAAGTCGGTGCGCCAACGATGCGCGGGGTCCGACCGATCGAAGAGCATCGCGCCGTCGATCCACACCTTGTCGGCCCGCGTGTACACCGAGAACGGATTGCCCGACCAGAGGACGACGTCGGCGTTCTTGCCTGCTTCCACCGTGCCGATGCGGTCGTCGAGGCCGAGGGCCCACGCCGGGTTCTTGGTGATCCACGTGACGGCGTCCTCCTCGCTGAGCGCAATGCCGGCGGCGCGTCCGGCGGCCAGCGCCTTGGCCGCCTCCTGATTCAGCCGCTGCGAGCCGGACGCATCGTCCGAGTGCACGATGGCGCGGGCGCCGGCGGCGTGGACGATGGCGATGTTGGCGCGGATGCCGTCGAGCGCCTCCATCTTGAATCCGCCCCAGTCTGCCCAGAGTGAGCCGGAGATGCCTTCCTTGGCCAGCACGCCGGCAATCTTGTACGCCTCCACGCCGTGGTGGAACGAGCGGATCGTGTAGCCAAACTCATGGGCGATGTCGATCATCTGCATCATCTCGTCCGCCTGGTAGCAGTGATTGTGCACCAGGATGTTTCCGCGCAGCACCTCCGCGAGTGTTTCGAGGCCGAGGTCGCGCGATGGCGCATCGCCCTTGCGGTCGGCCAGCCACTTGTCCCACTTGCGGCGGTAGGCCTCGGCCTGGATCCACGCGGCGCGATATCCCGCCACGTTGCCCATGCGCGTGGAGGGACCGCGGCTGGCATAGACGCGCTTGGGGTTCTCGCCGCACGCCATCTTCAGGCCGTACTTGGCGCCGGGAAACTTCATGCCCTGCACGGAGGTGGACGGCACGACCTTGAGCACGACCGAGCGCCCGCCGATGAGGTTGGCCGAGCCCGGGAGCACCTGGAGGGTGGTGACGCCGCCCATCAGGTCGCGGGGGAACTGCGGGTCCTGCGGCCAGACCGAATGCTCGGCCCAGACGTTGGCGGTCACCGGTGCGGTCGCCTCGTTGCCGTCGCTGTGCGCGGCCGTGCCCGGCGCCGGATAGACGCCGAGATGCGAGTGCGTGTCGATGAGGCCGGCCGTGACGTATTTGCCCGTGCCGTCAATCTCCACGGCGTCGCCGGGCGCTTCCACGCGCATGCCAACGGCGATGATCCGGCCGTCGCGCATCAGCAGGGTGCCGCCGCGGATGAGCGGGCCGGCGCCGGTGAAAATGTTGACGTTGCGGATGACCGTCGGCCGAGAGGGGCGCGGTGCGTACGTGCTTGGGAACGGATTGGCGTTGGGCGCCGACGTTGCACCAGCGCCAGGCGGCAGGTCCTTGGTGGCGGTCTCGGCGGCCGGTTTGGCCGCCGTGGCGCCCGCGACCTGCGCCCGGAGGGGACTGGTGACCACGGCGCCGAGGGCCAGTACGAGCGCCGCGAGGGGGGCGATTCGCATGAAGGTGAAGCTCCTGTCGGAGATGTCCCGGGAAACTACGCCGCGGCGCTCATGCTGACGAGAGGCGAGTCCGTCAGCGGCCGAGCAGGCGCCGGATGAGGCCGACATCGTCCCCACAGAGCCCGTCCACGCCGAGCGCGGCCACGCGCTCGACGTCGGCGGGGTCGTTGGCGGTCCAGGCGATGACGCGGCCGCCGGCGGCGTGCACCTGCCGGACCAGCTCCGCGTCAATGAACTCAATCAACTGCCACAGGTCGCGCGCCTGCACGCTCTGCAGCGAGCCGGCGGCATCGACGTGCCGGCTCACTTCGAGCACGCCGCGAGGCACGGACGGGGCGAGCACGGCCGACTCGGCGATCATCCGGTGATCGAAGCTGTGCACGGCGCACGGGCCGCCGGCGTGCCGCAGGACGTCGAGTGC
>JBBQZD010000053.1:0-14057 GCA_038208045.1 Gemmatimonadales bacterium
GTCTACCGTCTACCGTCTACCGTCTACCGTCTACCGTCTACCGTCTACCGTCTACCGTCTACCGCCTACCGTCCATTGCCTTCCCTCGTCATCCAGACGTCGTTTCTCGGCGACACGATCCTGAGCACGCCGCTGCTCGCCGAGCTGGCCGCGCGGGGCGCGGTGGACGTGCTCGTGACGCCGATGGGCGCGACGGTCCTCTCGGGCAATCCGTCGATCCGGCGCGCCATCGTCTACGACAAGCGCGGCGCGGACGCCGGCATCGGCGGCCTGCGGCGGCTGGCCCGCCTCCTGCGCGGCGAGCGGTACGAGGCCGCGTTCATGGCGCAGGGCTCGCTGCGCAGCGCCGTGCTGGCGCGCGCCGCGCACGTGCCGCGGCGCGTCGGATTCGAGACGTCGGCCGGCCGCGCGTTCTATACCGAGCGCGTTCCGTTCCGCCGAAGCCGCCATCACGTCGAGCGCCTCTGGCGGCTCGCCGCCGGAGACGAGGCGCCGCCGCCGGCGCCGGAGGTGTTGCGGCCGCGGCTCTACCCCGGCGCGACGGAGCGCGCCGCCGTGGATGCGGCCCTCGGCGGCGCGCCCGTCGGCGATGCGCTGGTCGCGCTGGCGCCGGGGAGCATCTGGGGTACCAAGCGCTGGCCGCACTTTGCCCGGCTCGTCGCGGCCATGCCGGGTACGCGCTTCGTGGTGGTCGGCAGCGGCGACGAACGGGAGCTCGCCGCCGCGATCGTCGCCGCCGCGCCCGACCGCGTGCTCGACCTCACCGGGCGACTCTCGCTGCTCGGCAGCGCCGAGCTGCTGCGCCGGTGCGCCGCGCTGGTGTCGAACGACTCCGCGCCCACGCATCTCGCCTCGGGCGTCGGCACCGCCACCCTGACGCTGTTCGGCCCGACGGTGCCCGCGTTCGGATTCGGGCCGCTCGCCCCCGGTTCCGAGTCGCTCGGCGTCGAGGGCCTCGCCTGCCGCCCCTGCCACGCGCACGGGCCGCCCGAGTGTCCGCTGGGACACTTTCGCTGCATGCGCGAGCTCGAGCCCTCGCACGTTGCCGCCCGGTTGCGCAATTTGGGAATTCCTTTCACGCACTCCTGATGTCCTCCAAGACCTCGTACATCATCGGCGTCGACCTCGGCGGCACCAACCTGGTGGTCGGCGCCATGCCGGCCGACGGCAGCCGCGAGATCGGCATGCATACGCTGCCCACGCACGCCAGCCTGGGCGCCGACGCGGTCGTGGACCGCATCTGCGACATGGTGGAGTCCGCGATCGCGACGACGATGCGCGAGACCGGAGCAACGCGCGCGCAGTTCGCGGGCGTCGGCATCGGGGCGCCGGGCCCGCTCGACCGCGCGCGCGGCCTGGTGGTGGTCGCGCCGAACCTGGGCTGGAGCGACTACCCCTTGCGCGACCGCGTGGGCGACAAGGTGGGACTGCCCGCGACGCTCGACAACGACGCCAACTGTGCCACGCTCGGCGAGTGGTGGCTCGGCGCCGCGCGCGGAGGCCGCAACGTCGTCGGGCTGACGCTCGGCACCGGCATCGGCGGCGGGCTCATCATCGACGGCAAGCTGTACCACGGCTCGAGCGACGTGGCCGGCGAACTCGGCCACGTGACCATCGAGAGCAACGGCCGGCGCTGCGGCTGCGGCAACTACGGCTGCCTCGAGGCCTACGCGTCGGGTCCGGCCATTGCCGCGCGGACCCGCGAGGCGCTCGCCAGCGGCGAGCCCTCCATTCTGGCGGAGATGTGCGACGGCGATCTCGCGCGCATCACGGCCGCGACCGTCTACGCCGCGTCGGCCAAGGGCGACGCGCTCGCAAGCGACGTGGTGCGGGAGACGGCGCGCTTTCTGGGCACGGGACTGGCCAACTTTCTGAACATCTTCAATCCCGACGTCGTGGTGCTCGCCGGGGGCGTGGCCAAGGCCGGGGATTCGCTGTTCGTGCCCCTGCGCGCCGAGGTGCGCCGGCGCGCGTTCAAGCCGGCGGTCGATGCCTGCCGCATCGTCCCGGGATCACTCGATGGCAGCGCGGGCGCCGTCGGCGCCATCGCGGCCTTCCTCGAGGAGCACCCGGGCGCGTGAGGCGGCGCCGGGTCGGCGTCCTCGGCACGTTCGTCTGGGACGTCATCTACGGGCGCGACGTGCGCACCGCTCCGGTGCAGGAGTGGGGCGGCATCACGTATGCGCTCGCCGGCTTCGACGCCGCGCTGCCCCCCGAGTGGGAGATCGTGCCCATCGTGAAGGTGGGCGACGACCTGGCCGGCGAGGCGCGCCGGTTCCTCGGGTCGCTCCGCCGGATCGCGCCGGACGCCCCGCCGGTGGCCGTGCCCTACCCGAACAATCGCGTCGAGCTGCGCTATGCGGACGACGAGCGGCGCAGCGAAGTGCTGTCGGGAGGCGTGCCGGGCTGGACGTGGGTGGGGCTGCGCCCGCTGCTCGACGGGCTTGACGCCCTGTACGTGAACCTCATCTCCGGTTTCGAACTCGACCTCGAGGTCGCGACGCTGCTGCGGCAGCACTTTCGCGGCCCCATCTACTGCGACCTGCACTCGCTGGTCCTGGCCGTGCAGCCATCGGGGCTGCGCACGTTGCAGCCGCTGCCCCGGGTCGCCGAGTGGCTGCGCTGCTTCGACCTGGTGCAGGTGAACGAGGACGAGCTCTCCATGATGGCGCCGGACCCGATGGCGCTGGCGGCCACGGCGCTCGCCAACGGGGTGCAGGCGCTGACGGTCACCCTTGGCGCGCGCGGCGCCGTCTACTTTGCAGCGCCCGGCTTTGCGCGCCTCGCCGACCGCGCCACGGGCGCCACGCCACTCGCCTCGCCCAGCGGCGCACTGCGCACCGCGCTCCTGGCGCCGAGCGCCGAGCTGGCCGGTGTCAGGGGAGACCCCACGGGATGCGGCGACGTCTTCGGCGCAACCCATTACTCACGGCTGCTCGCCGGTGATATAATGACCGATGCGATGCGCGTGGCGCTGAATGCCGCGGCTCGCAACGTCGAGCACCGCGGGGCCACCGGGCTCGCGCACTTCCTCCGTGGAGAACTGAGTCCCTCGTGACCGTCGTCATCACCGTCCCGTCGTCGCTGGACGACCAGACCTTCGAGCAGGTCCTCGAGCAGCTGGCGCCCGTGGCGGCCGACGCCAAGGTCCTGATCGACGCGCGGCACACGACGTGGGCCTCGCCATACGGCCTCACGGCGCTCCTCACGCTGGCGCAGTCGCGCGAAGTGAAGCCGCTGTTCCAGGGGCCGGAAAAGGACGAGACGGCCTCGTACTGGTCGCGCGCGGCGTTCTACCGGTACGCCGAGGAGCTGTTCGAGATGCACGGCAAGGTGCCGCCGACACGTCCGGCGGGGGAGTCGGGGACACTGCTCGAGATCACGCCGGTGTCGCGCAACGACGACGTCCACACCGTGGTGGAGCGCATCAAGACCAAGGCGGCGACCATCCTGACCACCAACCTCCGGCTCGAGTCGCGGTCCGTCATGGGCTTCTCGATGACGCTGTCGGAGGCGTGCCAGAACATCGTGGAGCACGCCGGCCGCGGCGGCTGGGTGGCGGTGCAGAACTACAATTTCCGCAAGCGCATGGGCCGGCACGTCGTGCAAATCGCGGTGTGCGACGCCGGTTGCGGCATTCGCCAGTCGCTGGAAAGTGGCGGCCGGCGCCCGATGAGCGACCGGTGGGACGACGGCATCGCCATCGAGGCCGCACTCATCGCCGGCACGAGCCGCTTCCCCGACCCGGGTCGCGGGCAGGGCTACAAGGGCATCAAGGGCTACCTGGCCAAGTGGAACGGGAAGATCGCCGTCCGCAGCGGCACGTCGCGCGTGGCGATCCTGCCGGATTGGGACGATGAGGACGTGGTACGCAAGGACCGCCTGGCGCCGATGCCAGGCACCCAGCTGCTGATCGTGATTCCGGAAAAGGTCGATCGGTGACCATGGTCCGCCACACCATCGACGTCTGCGCCGTGCTGCGCAGTGCGGTCAACCAGACGTACGGCAACCTCCTCACCCGGTCCACCGGAATGGCGGTGCGCCACCAGATCGAGCGCGAGCTCGCGGCCATCCGCGAAGGGGGCATCACCTCGCTCGACTTCTCGCACATCGGCATGATGGACTATTCGTGCGCCGACGAGGTGGTCGCGAAGTTGCTGGTGCTGCTGGAGAACGACGACCCGACGCGCGGGGGCTACGTGGTCTTCCTCGGGATCGGCGAGGATCATCTGGAGCTGGTGGAGTCGGTGCTCGAGCATCACGGCCTGGCCCTCGTGTGCATGTGCGAGAACGGCACCCCGCAACTGATCGGCGCGGTGAGCGAGGCGGAGCGGCGTGCGTGGGAGATGGTGCGTTCCCGCGGCCATGCAGCGCCGGCCGAACTGGCCGACGAGTTCGGCTTCGGCGAGGACTTCGTGGCCGAGGTGCTCGACGCGCTCTCGCGCCGCCGGCTGGTGCGGTGGGCCAGCGGCAGCTACCTCGCGCTCGGCGCCGTCGACGTGGTGCAATGATGACGGGCACCAACCCGCCGCTGCAGGTGGTGGGCTTCGTGTCGACCCGGCGCGGCGATGCCGAGCGCGGCCCGTCCATTCGTGTGCGTCCGGAGGACGCGCAGATGCGCGGCATCGCCGACGGCAGCGTCGCCTGGATTTACGGCCCGCGCCGCCACGACCTGGCGGTCGTCGAAATTGACGACTCGCTGCCGCGCGGCGGCGTGATCGTGCGCGACGTCGCGGGCCTCGCGCCCACCGAGATCATCCGCCTCGTCCGCACCGATGACGAGCGCCCCGTGCTGAATCCCAAGCCGGTCTGAGCCATGGCCTCCTCGAAGAAACTCCGTCCCCACGCCCTCGCGACCGTCGCCACCCACGGCGGCGAGGGCCCGCACGCCGCCGGCGATCCGGTGGTGGCGCCGCTCGTGCAGTCGGTGAACTACGTGCAGGAGCCGGGCAGTGCCGACCTCATGTACACGCGGTACGGCAACACGCCCAACGCCGAGCGCGTGCAGAAGCGCGTGGCGCTGCTGGAGGGCGCCGAGGCGGCGCTGATGCTCTCGAGCGGAATGGGCGCGACCGCCTGCGGACTGCTCGCCCTGCTCCGCCCCGGCGACCACCTGTTGTCGAGCCAGTTCATCTACGGCGGCACGCATCGGCTCTTCACGGAAGAGTTCGTGCAGATGGGGATCAACGTCACGCTGGTCGATCCGTTCGAGCCGCGCGCGTGGCGCAAGGGGCTGCGCAAGGAGACGCGCGCCATCTTCATCGAGTCCCCGGTGAACCCCACCTGCCGCGTGCTCGACATGCGCGGCGTCTCGCTGCTGACGAAGGAGTTGGGCGTCGCGCTCGTGGTCGACTCGACCTTCGCGAGTCCGGTAAATTTCCGTCCCCTTGAGCACGGCGCCGACGTGGTCATCCACTCCGCGACGAAGTTCCTGAACGGCCACCACGACCTCCTCGGGGGCATGGTCTGCGGGACGGCGGCGTATATCGACGAGGTGAAGCAGAAGGAGATCGTCTGGGGGCAGACCCCCGATCCCTTCGCCTGCTGGCTGCTGGAACGCGGCCTCAAGACGCTCGACGTGCGCGTGCACCGCCAGAACGAGAGCGCGGGCGCCATTGCCCTGTGGGCGGAAGGACGCAAGGAAATCCGGCGCGTGCACTACCCCGGGCTCCCGAGCCACCGCGATCACGCCATCGCCGTGGACCAGCTCGACGGATTCGGCGGCATGCTCGCCTTCGAGCTGACTGGCGGCGCCAAGGCGGCGGACCGGTTCGCGAAGCGGCTCAAGCTCACGCGCTACGCGGCGAGCCTCGGCGGCGTGGATAGCCTGGTCGCCGAACCGCGCCACTCGTCGCATGCCCGGATGACGGCCGAGCAGCGCGCGCACATCGGCATTCCCGACGGCTTCATCCGGATGAGCGTGGGCCTCGAGGACGTCGGCGACATCGTTGCCGACCTCGAACAGGCCCTCCGCTAGCCCGCGATGATCCGCTTCTCTCACGTCCACAAGACCTTCGCGCGCTCCGGCGTTGCCCTGCAGGACGTCTCGTTCCAGGTCAACAAGGGCGAGTTCGTGTTCATCACCGGGCCCAGCGGCGCCGGCAAGAGCACGATCCTCAAGCTCTGCTTCTTCGAGGAGCGCCCCACCACGGGTGAGGTGAAGGTGTACGGGACGAGTTCGGCGGTGCACCGTGCCGGCGACGTGCCCAAGCTGCGGCGCCGCCTGGGCATCGTGTTCCAGGACTTCCGCCTGCTCGAGGACCGCAACGTCGAGTCCAACGTGGCCTTCGCGCTCGAGGTGACCGGCACGCCGTCGGGGCAGATCCAGGGCCGCGTGGCACGCCTGCTCACGCAGGTGGGACTCTCGTCGAAGGCCACGGCCCTGCCGCGCGAGCTGTCGGGCGGCGAGCAGCAGCGCGTCGCGATCGCGCGCGCGCTCGCCAACGACCCCGTCGCGCTCATCGCCGACGAGCCGACCGGCAACCTCGACGAGCGCGCCACGCGCGGCATTTTCCAGCTCTTCCGCGACATCAATGCCAACGGCACCGCCGTGCTGATGGCCACGCACGACCTCGACCTCGTGCGCCGATCGGAGTGCCGCACGATCGAGGTGAACCGCGGCCAGATCGTCTTCGACTCGGCGGCCGACGGCGGGCTGCGGCCGGCGGCACCGGGATCGGACGAGGAACTCGGCGCATGAGACTCGCCATTCGCGAGGCCCTGCTCGCCTTTCGGCGCGCCCCGATGCTCAGCAGCTTGTCGATCACGACGATTGCCTTCTCGCTCTTCGCGTTCGGGCTGTTCGGGCTGGTCGCGCTGAACATCCGCAATGCGCTGCAGCAGGTGGAGGACCGCGTGGAGATCCGCGCCTTCATCGCCGACGGCAGCAGCGCCGAGGCCACGGGCGCGGCGCTCGGCGACATCAGCGCCTTCCCCGAGGCCGCGTCGGTGAAGCTGGTGACGCAGACGCAGGCGCTCGACCGCGCCCGCCGCGAGCTCGGCGAGTTCAGCGACGTCTTCGAGGAGGGCATCCTCCCCGCGTCCATCGAGGTGCGGCTCAAGCCGGGCTTCCGCGACCCGGCGACCGTGCGCGCCGTGGCCCGGCGCATCGAGGTCTACGACTTCATCGACGACATCCGGTTCGGCGAGGAGTGGGTGGAGAAGTTGCACCGCCTGCGCAACATCGCCACCCTGGCCGGCCTCTGCCTGGGCCTGACGTTCGCCATCGTCGCCGTCATCATCATCGGGTCGACGATTCGCATGGCGGTGCTGGCGCGGTCGCGCGAGATCGCCATCATGCGACTGGTCGGCGCCACGGACGGGTTCATTCGCGCGCCGTTCCTCATCGAGGGCTTCCTCAAGGGAACGCTCGGTGGCCTGCTGGCGGTGGCGCTGGCGTGGACGGCGCTGCAGGTCATCAACCGGTTCGTGGTGCAGGCCACGTTCTTCGAGACGTGGATGGTCGTCTCCGGCGTGCTGGCCGGCGCGGGCCTGGGACTGGTCGGATCGGCCCTCAGCGTGGGTCGGCACCTCGAGAAGGTATGAGGCGGCGGATGGTGGACGGCGGAGGTTGGCGCGCCGGCCGGCGACTTCGGCGCGCGGCGTGGCTCGTGGCGCTGTGCGTTGCCCCGGCCCTGTGCCGTCCGTCGACCGCCGTGGCGCAGCAGCCGCCGCCGTCCGCCGCCGACAGGGCCCGCCAGCAGCGCGAGGAACTCGAGAAGGCTCGCGCCGAACGGGAGCGGCTCGAGCAGCGCTTCCGCCAGCTGCAGGGCACCGTGCACGACCTCGGCGAGGAACGCACCATGCTCGAGCGCCAGGCAGATGCCACGGCGCGCGTCGTCCGCTCGCTCGATGGCCAGATCGGGGCACTGGCGGGCGAGGTGGACAACGCCACGTCCAGCCTGGTGCTGGCGCAGGACGAGCTGGTGATCAAACGCGCCATGCTCCAGCGGCGCGTCCGGGAGATCTACAAGCGCGGGCCGCTCTATTCGATTGAGGCGCTGCTGTCGGCGCAGTCGTTTGGCGCGCTGGTGGCGCGCTACAAGTACCTGCACCTCGTCACGCAGCGCGACCGCGCATTGGTGCGGCGCGTGGAACTGCTGAACGAGCAGATCTTCGGCACGCGCTCGCAGCTCGTGCGCCTGCGCGGCGAGATGGAGATGAACCGGGAGCAGAAGTCGGAGGAGGAGCGGCGGCTGCGCGAACTCGAGGACGCGCGCGGACGGTCGCTGGTCCGCGCACAACAGTCCGCGAAACAGACGGAGGAGCGCATCCAGCGCATCCAGCGCGACGAGAAGCGACTGGCCGACCTGCTCGCGACGTTCGAGGCGGAACGCCGCCGCGCGGCCGCGGCGCGCCCCAACACGCCCGCCGCCGCCAGCACACTCAAGACCAGCGACTTCGGCACGCTCGACTGGCCGGTGGAGGGTACGATCCTCTATCGCTTCGGCCGCGTGGTGAACGCGAACAGCACCACCACGCGCTGGAACGGCATCGGCATCGGGGCCCCCGCGGGCACGCCGGTGAAGGCCGTGGCGACCGGGTCGGTGGTGCTGGCCGAGTCCTTCGGCACGTACGGGCCGACCGTCATCGTCAGCCACGGGGACGGCGATTTCTCCGTCTACGGATCCCTCGGGCGCCTCGACGTGCGCAAGGGGCAGAACGTGCAGAAGGGCCAGACCGTCGGCATCGTGGGACGGACCGATCCGGACCTCGACGCCCACCTCCACTTCGAGATGCGTCCCAAGGGACGCGCCGTCGACCCGCTCGAATGGTTGCGCCAGCGCCGTTGACGCCCAAGCGCTGCGCGGTCTGCAGCCGTTTCCGGGCCTACGAGGCCGACGACGCCTATTGCATCGTCTGCGGTTCCGACGCCCTTGAGAGCGCCTGCGCCTGCGGCCGGGGATACGACTACGCCCTGCTCGAATCGGGGGAATTGCTGCATTGCCCGCGGTGCGGCCGGCGGCTGCGGGGCCGCGACGACGACTTCGATTAGTATTCAGGGGTAGCCCGAAACAGTTGGTACTCCAGCGGTAAGAAGATGCCCACACGTCGGCAGAGCACATCCGCCCAGTCCGTCCCACTCGCCCGCCCGCTCACGAAACCAGTCGCGACTACGAAGCACCCGAAGAAGCCGCTGGCGAGGAAGCCGCTCGCGAAGAAGCCGCTGGCGAAGAAGCCGCTGGCGAAGAAGCCGCTCGCGACGAAGCCGCTCGCGACGAAGCCGCTCGCCAAACCCGCGCCCAGCGTCACGAGAGTTCCACCGACCCCGACGCGCGCCGTCGTCGTGCCCAAGCCGGGAATGATTCCGCAGGGCGCCGGCATGTCGCCATACGAACTGGCCTACCACGGGGCGCCACTGGGCGCGCACGTCTCCACCGCCGGGGGCGTCGTGACGGCGCCGCCACGTGGGGTCGACATCGGCGCCACCGCCATTCAGCTGTTCACCAAGCAGGCCAGCCAGTGGAAGGAGCGTCAGTGCAGCGAGTCCGAGGTGTCCGCGTTCCGCGACGCCCTGGCCCGCACGACCATCACCTTCGCCACGGCGCACGACAGCTATCTCATCAATCTCGCGTCGCCCGACGTGGCCCTCCGGGCCAAGTCCCTGGCGTCATTCGAGGCCGAGCTGCGCCGCAGCAACGCGCTCGGCCTCGACGCCGTGGTCTCGCATCCCGGCAACTTCATGGACGACCGCGCCAGCGGACTCGCACGCAACGCCGATGCCATCACCGAAGCGCTCGAGCGGGTGCCGGGACCGACGCGCCTGCTGATGGAACTCACCGCCGGCCAGGGGACCGTACTCGGCTCGACCTTCGAGGAGATGGCCGACCTGCTCGGGCGGCTGCCGACGCCGCTGCAGGCCCGCGTCGGGGTCTGCTTCGACACGGCACACGTCTACGCGTCGGGCTACGACCTGGCACATGACTTCGACGGCGTCATGAGCCGGTTCGACGACGTGATCGGGTTCGGGCGGCTCGGGCTCTTCCACCTGAACGACTCCAAGGCGCCGCTGGCGTCGAAGAAGGACCGGCACGAGATGATCGGGCTGGGGGCGATCGGCGAGGGCGCGTTCCGCCGCCTGATGACGGACCAGCGGTTCGCGACGGTGCCCAAGCTGCTCGAGACGCCGAAGGGCGACGACATGATCACGAACGACCGGCGCATGCTCCGCCGCCTCCGCGTCTTCGCGGGTGGACGCTGAGCGCCGCCATCGGCCTCCCGGACGCCCGGACGCGGGGCGCGACGGAACTAGCGTTTCACGCCACGGGTACGTAACCTCCGTGACGATGCGCTCCCTTCTGGCCTCCCTTCGACCGCGCGCGCGGCGCGTGCGCGGCGTTGCGTTCCTGCTGCTGGTCCTGCAGGGGCTCATCGCGGCGGCGCCGTTCCTCGAGCCGCGCAACACGGGCGACCTGCCGCGCATCCACATGGAAGAGAAGAACGCGCCGCACCTCGACCTGCACAGCGAGGACACCTGCGCCCTGTGCAGCGCGCGCACCATCCTCGCCATCGTTCCGCTCCCGCACCGGCCGGTGCGCGAGGCCGGCCATCAGCCGCCCCCGCCGGTGGCCGATGCCCAGCCGGCCGCCTCGGCCGATGCGTTCCTCGACCACTTCTCCCGCGCCCCGCCCTCGCTCCTCGCCTGACGCAGGCCGTGCGGCAGTCTGCCGCCGGCACTATCCAGACTTGGAGCAGGAGCGAGATGAAGATGCAACGCGTTGTCGCGGCCCTCGCCGCGGCCGTCGTACTGGGCGGGCCAGTCGGCGCTCAGCAGTCACCGGACAGCACGGCGCGCCTGCAGCGGCGCGCCCTCGACTCGCTCGGTGCCGCCATGCGCACGGTGCAGTCGCGGCTCGACAGCCTCGAGCGGTCGCCGGCGCCGCCCGCGGCGCCGGCGCGCGCGCCCGGCGCCTACATGAACGTCAGTTTCGTCGGGCTCACTGATTTCGCCTGGACGACCGCATCGGACATCGGCGCGCTGCAGCAGGGCGGGCATGAACCGAAGGTCAATGGCTTCTCCATTCCAAACGCCGAGCTGGCGCTCGACGGCACCGTCGACCCGTACCTGAAGGCCTTCGTCAATATCGTCCACCAGCTCGACGACAAGGGCGAGACGAGCGTCGAGCTGGAGGAGATGTACTTCCTCACGACGGCATTGCCGAAGAACCTGCAGGTCAAGGCGGGGCAGTTCTTCGTGGAGTTCGGTCGCCAGAATCCGCAGCATCCGCATGCGTGGGCCTTCGCCGACCAGCCGCTCGTGCTCACCCGCCTGCTCGGGCCGGATGGGCTGCGCAGCCAGGGCGCGCGCGTGTCGTGGCTGCTCCCCACGTCGTGGTACGCCGAGGCGATGCTGGGCGTGATGAACAGCGCCGGCGCCACGACCTTCAGTTTCCGGTCGGACGAGTCGTCCCTGATCCATGGTGGCGAGCCGATCGAGCGCACGGCGCGGGGCGGCGGCGACCTGCTCTACGTCCCGCGCCTCACGACGTCGTTCGAGCTCAACGACACGCAGACGCTGCTCCTGGGCGCGTCGGGCGCCTTCGGGCCCAATAATTCCGGACCGTCGGCGCGCACCGCCGTCTACGGCACCGATCTCTACTGGAAATGGAAGTCGGCCCGCGCCGCGGCCGGCTTCCCGTTCGTGGCGGTGCAGGGCGAGTACCTGTACCGGCAATACGACGCGGCGGCGCGCGCGCGCGCGGTGCCGAAGTATCCGCTGGGCGACCTGTCCGCGGTGACGCTGCGCGACGACGGCGCCTACGCCCAGGTGCAGTGGGGTATCAGGCCCCGCATCATCGCCGGCCTCCGGGGGGAGTACGTGAGCGCGGAGCACGCCTCGTCCGACCCGCAGCTCTACGGCCGGCGCACGCGCGTTTCGCCCAACTTCACCTGGTTTCCCACCGAGTTCTCCAAGTTCCGGATCCAGTACAACTACGACCAGCGTCGCGGCCTCGGTGCCGCTCACACCCTGCTGGCGCAATTCGAATTCCTGCTCGGCGCGCATGCCGCGCACAAGTTCTAGCACCCCACCATACCCATCATGAACATCCTTCCCCTGCTCAAGCTGGCCGTCGTCGCTTCCGTTGCCCTGCCGGTGTCCGGCCCGACCGTCGGCACCGTCCCGGGGCCGGCACGCGCCGGTCGGCTCAACGTGGTAGCCACCACCCCCGATCTGGCGGCGATCGCCCGCGCGATCGGCGGCGACGCGGTGGACGTCAAGGCGCTCGCCAAGCCCACCGAAGACCCGCACTTTGTGGACGCCAAGCCGAGCCACGTGGTGACGCTCAATCGCGCCGACGTGCTGGTCGAGGGCGGTGCGGAACTCGAGATGGGCTGGCTGCCGCCCTTGCTCGAAAACGCCCGCAACTCCCGTATCGCCGCCGGCGCGCCGGGCCGCATCGTGGCGTCACATGGCATCCACATGCTGGAGATCCCGACGGGCTTCGACCGGGCAAAGGGCGACGTGCACTCCCTGGGCAACCCGCACTATCTCGTCGATCCGGTGAACGCCAAGATCGTGGCGGCCCAGATCGCCGAGCGGCTGTCGCAGGTGGACCCGGGCTCGGCCGCCACCTTCGCCGCGAACCTCCGGCGGTTCGACGCGACCCTCGACGCGAAGCTTGCCGAGTGGCAGCACGAGCTCGCCCCGTACAAGGGCGCGAAACTCGTCAGCTACCACAAGGATTTCGTCTACCTGGCGGATCGCTTCGGTCTCGACATTGTCGAGACCCTCGAACCGAAGCCCGGCATCGCACCCTCGCCGGCGCACCTGGCGGGCGTCATCACCCTGATGAAGGCGCAGCACGTGCGCGTCATCCTCGTCCAGTCGTTCCAGAACCGGAGGACCGCCGAGACGGTCGCGCGGCAGACCAACGCCGTCGTGCTCGACGTGTCCCAGCAGCCGGGCGCGATCAAGGGTACCGACACGTATGTCGAACTCATCGACTCGATCGTGCGCTCGCTCGCCAACGCGTTCAAGGAGACCCCATGAACCCGGCCGATCTCGGTGTGATCTGGGAGGTCATGAAGTGGCCGCTGGCGGCCTGCCTCGTCTTTCCGCCGCTCCTCGTCTACATGGGGCTGCACGTCGTCAAGCGTGAGGTGATCTTCGTCGACCTCGCGCTGGCGCAGGTCGCGACGCTCGGCACCTGCGTCGCGCTGCTGATGGGCTACCACTTCAACGACCGCGTCACGTTCTGGATCTCGCTGGGCGTGACCTTCCTGGGCGCGGCGCTCTTCAGCTGGTCGCGCAGCAGCCGTCAGAACCAGGTGCCGCAGGAAGCGATCATCGGCATCACCTTCGTGGTGGCGGCGGCCGGCGTCATCCTGTTGCTGAGCCGCGTGGCGGGCGGCAAGGAAGAGCTGGAGCACCTGCTCACGGGCGACATCCTCAACGTGACGGCCGACGATGTCGGACAGCGCACGGTACTCTTTCTCGGCCTCGCCGGCTTCTACGCCGCCTTCCACCGCCGGTTCGCCCTCATTTCGTCCGATCCTGACGCCGCGGTGGCCCAGGGGCTGCGCGTGCGCACGTGGGACTTCTTTTTCTACGCGGCGTTCGCGCTCGTGGTCGTCAGCTTCGTGCGCATCGCCGGTGTGCTGCTGACGTTCGCCTACCTCATCGTCCCCGCGGTCTGCGCGGTGATGCTTGCGCGGTCGTGGCGCTGGCGCATGATCATCGGCGGCACGATTGCCGCGGTGGCGAGCCTTGGCGGGCTCTACGCCTCGTATCGCCTGGACCTGCCGACCGGCGCGTCCATCGTGGTCGCGTGCGGCCTGCTGCTGGTGCTCGTGAATCTCTGGGTCCTCGTGCGCCCGCGCGCCGCGTAGCCGCCCGGTGATTCGGCGGGGCGTCGCCACGCTGGCCGTGGCGGCGCCCCGCTTTAGCTTTCCGGGGTGCGAAGCCGCGCCGCCGTCACCGCCCTCCTCGTGCTTGCTGCCGCCTGCAGCGAGCCCGCGGCGCCGCGCGTCGATCCGCCCGCCTACGATCCGACGCAGCTCTCCGGCGTGCTGTACCGCTGGCCCACGGGCCGCACCATTGCCGTCTACACCGACCC
>JBBQZD010000054.1:0-13863 GCA_038208045.1 Gemmatimonadales bacterium
CGGCTTCCATTTTCCGCACCTGCCCTTCATTGCGCACAGCCGCGGCTGGTCAGCCGAGGACATGGAGCAGAACGTGCGGGTTGTGCGGGAGAGCAGGGAGCTGCGCGAGGGGGCCGAACAGCTGGTCGCGCGCGCGGTGGATCACGCGCTCCTGCTGCTCGACCACGAATCGGCGCCGCACCTCGCGTCGCGCGGCGGGCGCAAGGCGCACGGGCTGGCGGCGGACGGCGACTAGTTCGCGGCGGGCAAACAGTGCCGCGAGGCGCCTTGGCCCGGGCGCAGCCGATCGCGGCATGCGTTGCCGGCGCTGCGGCTGGTCACCGCTTGCCGGTATAGAACGCCAGGGGCACCACCTCGCCACGCAGGAAGGGCGCGATCACCGTCGTGCGCATCTCCGACTTTTCGAGCCATATCTGGTGACCTGCGGCGGGCACCGCGACATAGCGCGCGCCGGGCAAGACATCCAGGTATTCATACGACACGCGCCAGCTGGTGTAGTCGCACAGGCCCCGCAGGACGAGCACTGGCACGTTCATTTCCTTGAGTGCCGGACGTGGGTCGGGAAGCCGTAGCGCGTCCGCCAGCGTGTACGAGTTCGCGAAGAACCCAAGGCCCGCCGGCGGCGCTGCCTCCGGCAGTTGCTCGGTGAGGCACGTCGCGCGCGGCTGGCCGAGCGCGAGTTCCTGGGCGCGCAGCCTGGTCCACCATTGGTCGGCCTCCCAGTCGGCCACGAGCGTGTGCGCCGAGCGCCGGCTGAAGTCCGCCATCATGCGTCCGAGGACCAGCCGCAGAGACGGACGCTGCAGCACGGCCAGTGCCGACGCCTGCACGTCCGTCATGCGCGCCCGTGCGCTCGGCTCGATCAGGTCGCTCCACTCCGGATACCAGAGCGGCCCCGGCGATTCGAGGACCAGTCGCGACACGCTGGACGGATGTGCCAACAGGTAGTTGATGGCGAGCGTGGCCCCCCATCCGTGCCCGACCAGGATCATCGTGCGCGCACCGAGTTGACGGCGGATCGCCTCGAGATCGTTCACATGGCCGGCCACCGAATACGGCGCCTGCGTGCGCAAGTCGAGACGTGACGAGAAGCCGGCGCCGCGCTGGTCGTAGTAGTAGACGTCGTATCCGTCGGCGGCCACGAAGTCGACGGGCCAGACTCCCTGCGCGTGGAAGGCGGGGAGCGCCGGAATGCCCGGGCCGTCGTGCAGGAAGATCACCGGTTCGGCGCGATGCGGCACGCCCAATGCCGCCGACTGCTTTCGATATGCGAGACGTGCCCCGTGTCCGAGATTCCAGTATTGCGTGCCCGGCATCGGCTCCGGCCCGTCGAGCGCATGCCTCGGCGGTGTCCCCACGAACAGCTGCGCCGCGATCGCGTAGGCGACACAGCCGCCCGCCAGCCACCACCAGGTGCCGCGTTCGGGCCGGCCGGTGCGTCGGGCCGCCACCCGCAGCAGCATCGTGCCCGCCCCGGCGAACCCCAGCATGGCGAGCGCGGCCAGCGGCCAGACGCCGAGCCCTGTCCAGCCAGCGATGATGAAGATCGCGATGGCCACACCCGTCGCGCCGAGCAGTGCCGCTGCCGAAGCCACGATGCCCCTCATGCACGCCCGTCCGCGTCGGACCGTCGTTCGTTCATGCTCCGGTCACTCCTTGAAGACGTCCAGCGCCAGTTCCACCTTGCCGAACGGCGCTGACACCTGCACCCCCTGCACGGCGCCGCGCACCCGCGCCAGCATCTCGCGCGCAATCGCGATGCCCTCGGCCACGCCGTGCTCCTTGGACTTCTCGCTGGCGCGCCGCATGCGGTCGATGATCTCCTGCGGCACGGTCACGCCGGGCACCTCGTTGGCGAGGAACTCGGCGTTGCGCGCCGAGACCAGCGGCCAGATCCCGGCCACCACCGGGAGGCGTGCGCCCTCGATCTGGCGCAGAAACGTCTCGAGCTGCGCCGGATCGAAAACGGGCTGGGTCACGGCGAACTCGGCCCCCGCCTCGGCCTTCCACGCGAAGCGCTTGAGTTCGTGCCCCACGTCAATGGCCGCCGGGTTCACGCCCACGCCGATCACGTAGCGTGTCGGCGCGCCGATGGCGTTGCCGCCGGGGTCGAGGCCGTGGTTGAGGCGGCTCACCAGGTTGGTCAGGCCGATCGCGTCGATGTCGAATACGGCGGTGGCGTCGGGGTACGGCCCCATCTTGGGCGGGTCGCCGGTCACCAGCAGCACGTTGCGCAGGCCCAGCGCCGAGGCGCCCAGCAGGTCGGAGAGCATGCCGAGCAGATTGCGGTCGCGGCAGGCGTAGTGCGTCACCGTCTCGATACCACAGGCCTGCTCGATGAGTACGCTCGTGGCAATGGCGCTCATGCGGCTTTGCGCGCGCGGTCCGTCGGGCACGTTCACCGCGTCCACGCCGGCCGTTTTCAGCTTGGTCACTTCGGCAAGCATCTTCGCCGGATCCACGCCGCGCGGCGGCACGATCTCGACGCTGGTCACGAACTCCCCGGCGGCGATCTTGCGACCCCACGCCGAGCGATCGGCCAGTGGCACCGGCTCCACTCCCACCGCCTCGTGACGGCCGCTCACGCGCGACAGCCGTCCACCGCCCGCGGAGTGCACGACCGTGTGGTGATGCGGCACGAGCGGCCGCACGCCGTCGGCCATCGCGTGGATGTGCTCGGGCGTGGTGCCACAGCAGCCGCCGACGAGGTGCACGCCGGCCTGGATGAGGTGACGGGCGTAGCTCGCCATGTATTCGGGGCTGGCCATGTACATCGCGCGGCCGCCGACCTCACGCGGCATGCCGGCGTTCGGCATCGCCGAGAGTTTCCGGTCGGTCACGGCGGCCATGCGCTCGATGGCCTCGAGAATGGTCTGCGGGCCCACCGAGCAGTTGAGGCCGATGATGTCTGCCCCGGTGGCCTCGAGCGCCTCGGCGATTTCCTCGGGTGGCACGCCGAAGGAGGTCACGAGGTCCGCGGTGACGGTCATCTGCGCGATGACGGGAAGTGATGGGGCCACGGCGCGCGCGGCACGCACGGCCTGCTCGATTTCGTCGAGGTCGCTGAACGTCTCAAGGATGAAGCAGTCCACGCCACCGTCGCGCAGCGCGGCCATCTGCTCCTCGAACAGCTCGCGGGCCTCGTCGCGGGACGTGGGACCGTAGGGTTCGATGCGCAGCCCCAGCGGCCCCACGGCGCCGGCCACCAACGCCTCGTCGCCCGCGGCCTCGCGCGCCAGCGTCGCGGCCGCCACGTTGAACTCGCGCACCTGCGCCTCGAGCCCGTAGTGCTGCAGCTTGGGGCGGCTGGCACCAAACGAATTGGTCTCGAGCAGTTCCGCGCCGGCGCGCACGTACTCGGCATGGATGCCGCGCACGAGGTCGGGCTGTCGGACGTTCAGCTCGTCGTAGCAGACGTTGATGAAGACGCCCCGGGCGTAGAGCATTGTCCCCATGGCGCCGTCGGCAACGACGACCTGTTCGGGGTCGAGCAGGCGGGCGAGAAGGACTGCGCGATGGTCGCTCATGTCGTGGCCTCGGCGGCGGTGCGCACCGCGTAGTACTTGGCGTCCGGATGATGCAGGACGATGGCGGCCGTGCTCTGCTCGGGGATGAGCTGCATGGCCGACGTCAGCGTCATGCCGAGCGCGGCCTCGGCGGGCAGCAGCCTGAACACCTGCGCGTGGTCGTCGAGGTCGGGGCAGGCGCCGTAGCCCCACGAGTACCGCTTGCCTTGCTCCGCGGGCAGGCCGAGTTCGGCGCGCACCCGGGCGTGCATCCACTGCGCGACGGCCTCGGCCGTCTCGACGGCGAGGCCATGCGTGAGGAAGGCCTCGCTGTACTCGCCGGCCGCCTGCAGCTCGTCGAAGCGGCGCGATGCGGCGTCGCCCACGGTGACCACCTGCAACGCGATGACGTCCACCTCGTCGCTCGACACCGCGCGCACGTAGTCGGCGAGGCAGAGGCGCTCGCGCCCCGCCTGCCGCGGAAACTCGAAGCGCGCGATCTCGCGGCGCGCGCCGCCGTCGCTCTCGAAGGCCGCCGGATCGTAGACGATGATGGCGTTGCCGTCGCTCTGCACCGGGAAGTAGCCGTACACCGCTTGCGGCTTCAGCCAGCCGTCGCGCGCGGCCTCGGCCTCGAGGCGACGGCGTGCCGGTTCGAACTCGTCGCGGACGATGGCGTCGAACGTCTCGCCAGAGCCGCGCCCGCCCCACTGCAGGCGATACAGCTCGTCGAGGTCGAGGTAGGCCAGGACCTCGGCGAGCGGAATGTCGTGGAGCACGCGCGTGCCGAAGAACGGTGCGGACGGCACCGCGTTGTCGGCGCGCACGTCGCTGCGCGCGCCGCCCGTCTCGCCCGCGCGAATGTCCTTGCCGACGGTGGTGTTGAGGAAGGCGTCGTTGCGCGCGTCGTCCATGAGCTGCTGCGTGAAGGGGGCGCGCGTGTCCGGGTCCTGCAGGCGGTCCATCGTCTCCAGCCCCTCGAACGCGTCCTTGCAGTAGAAGACACCCGGCGCGTAGGCGCGCTCGCCGTCCACGAACATCGCGCGCCGCCCGAAGCGGCGGTTGATCGCCGCGCCGCCGATGAGCACGGGAATGTTCACGCCGCGGCGGTCGAGCTCCTGCACGCAGAGCGGCATCTGCTTGGACGTGCTCACCAGCAGCGCGCTCAGCCCGATGGCGTCGGCGCCGACCTCAATGGCCTTGTCCACGATGGTGTTCACCGGCACCTGCTTGCCGAGGTCGTACACGGTGTAGCCGTTGTTGGCGAGAATCGTGTTGACCAGCGACTTGCCGATGTCATGCACGTCGCCGTACACAGTGGCGAGCACGACCTTGCCCTTGGTATACCCCTCCTGTCGCTCGAGGAACTGCTCGAGGTGCTTCACCGCGCGTTTCATCACTTCGGCGCTCTGCAGCACGAAGGGGAGGATCAGCTCGCCGGCGCCGAACTTGTCGCCCACTTCCTTCATGGCAGGGAGCAGCACCTCGTTGAGCACGCGCACCGGGTGCGCGCGCACCTGCGCCGCGTCGAGCGCGTCCTCGATGCCCTCCTTCTTCCGGTGCACGACCATCCAGTGCACGCGCTGCTCCGCAGTCATCCCGTCGGTCGGTTCGACCTTGTCCGCCATCTGCCGTCCGCCATCCGCCATCCCGCTGAAGTGTTCAATGAGCTTCTGCAGCGCATCCGGCGCGCGGTTGAAGATCAATGCGTCGGCCAGCGCGCGCCCCGTGGCGTCAATCTCGGCGTACGGCGTGATGTGCGCGGGGTTCACGATGGCGGCGTCGAGCCCCGCCTGCACGCAGTGGTGCAGGAAGACGGAGTTCAGCACGCCGCGCGCGGCGGCGTCGAGGCCGAAGCTGACGTTGCTGACGCCGAGGATGGTCAGCACGCCCGGCAGTTCGCGCTTGATGGCGCGGATGCCCTCGATGGTCTCGTGCGCCGAGTCGATCCACTCCGCGTCGCCGGTGGCGAGCGTGAAGGTGAGCGCGTCGAAGATCAGGTCCTCGGGGGCCAGGCCGTATTCGCCGACGACGATGTCGTGGATCGTGCGGGCCACCTCGAGCTTGCGGGCGGCCGTCTTGGCCATGCCCACCGGGTCGATGGTCAGCGCCACGAGTGCGGCGCCGTGCTTCTTGGCGATCGGCACCACGGCATCGATGCGCGTGCGCCCGTTCTCCATGTTGATGGAGTTCACGATGGCGCGGCCCGGGATGTGCTCGAGCGCGCGTGCAATGACGTCGGCCTCGGTGGAGTCGATCATCAGCGGCGCCTCCACCGACTGCGACAGCAGGCGCACGACCTTCTCCATCTGGTCGGCTTCGTCGAAGCGCTCGGTCACCGCCACGCAGACGTCGAGCACGTGCGCGCCGCCGTCCACCTGCTCCCGCGCGACCTCGAGGATGCCCTCGTAGTCATCGGCAAGCAGCAGGCGCTTGACCTTGCGCGAGCCCTGCGCGTTGACGCGCTCGCCGACGATCAGGGGCGCCGGGTCCTGGTGCAGCGTGAGCGCGCGCATGGCCGACGACACGCGTGCCACCGGGTGCACGCGGCGCGCGGCGGGCGGGGCATCACCGCGCACGGCGCGCACCACCGCCTCGAGGTGCGCGGGCGTCGTGCCGCAGCAGCCACCGACGATACGCACGCCGAAGTCGTGCACGAACTCGCGCAGCGCCTCGGCCATCGGCGCGGGTTCGAGCGGATAGACCGCGTCGCCGGTGCCCGTGTTCAGCGGGAGCCCCGCGTTGGGCACGCAGCTCACCGGGCGCGTCGCGTGCTCGGCGAGGTAGCGGATGGGCTCGCGCATGTGCTCGGGCCCGGTGGAGCAGTTGAGGCCGATGACGTGGATGGGCAGCGCCTCGAGCGTCGTCATGGCGCTGGCGATGTCGGTGCCGAGCAACATGCGGCCGCTGACGTCGAGCGTCACCTGTGCCTGCACGGGGAGCCGGCGCCCCGTTTCGGCGAACAACCGCTCGAAGCCGGCGATGGCCGCCTTCACCTCGAGGATGTCCTGCGACGTCTCGACCAGCAGCACGTCGACGCCGCCCTCCATGAGGTACTTGGCCTGCAGGTAGTACTGCTCGGCGAGCGCCTCGAAGGTGATGGCCGACAGCACCGGGTCACTCGAGCTCGGCAGCATGCCCGTGGGGCCGATGGAGCCGGCGACGAAGCGCGGGCGCTCCTTGGTGGCGAACTTCGCGCAGGCTTCGCGCGCGAGCGTCGCCGCCGCCACGTTGACGTCACGGGCCTTGCCGAACAGCCCCCATTCCTCGAGCCGTCGCGGCGTGCTCTGGAAGGTGCATGTCTCCACCACGTCGCAGCCGACCTCGAGGAACGACTCGTGAATCGCGCGAATCACGTCGGGGCGGGTGAGCACCAGGTGATCGTTGCAGCCCTCCAGCTTGCCGCCGCCGAAGTCGTCCGCCGTCAGGTGGAAGCGCTGGATGCTCGTGCCCATCGCCCCGTCGAACACGAGCACGCGGTCGGCGAGAGCGGCGAGATATGGCGAATCGAGGCGTGGTGGAGACTGGGCCATGGAGCAGTCACAGAAAAAGAAAATGCCTGAGGCGACGGGGCGCCCAAGGCTGGCGCTTTAGCGAATGTTTAGCGTGGCCGCAATTTGCCCGAAATCGCCACGTGGTACGGTTGTTGTGCTGCTATCTAATGATCGTCGGGGAGGTTGGGAGAAGCAAGCGCCTCGCCCCCCGTTCAGGGACGCGCCCCGGGCTTGAGCACCCATGCGTCGGCCAGCGCCGTGTTCTGGAACTCGCCGCCGAACACCACCATTCCTCGCGAGCCCGCCAGCAGTGCGGCGCTGGCGCCAACGCGCGCCGCGGGCGACGGGTCGGCCACGGGCACCTGCTCCCACCGGCAATGGCCGAGGTCGCGGAGCAATCCGTGAAGTCGCCACACTGAACGGGTGGTCTGTCCGCCGGCATCCCTGCCCCCGAAGAACGTCCAGATGTCGGACTGGACGTCGAGCGCCGAGGCGGGCGCGATGAGCACGGGATGCTCGCCCGCGCACGATACCGGGTGCCAGGCGGGCGTGGCTCCGCCGCCCGTCGCGCGGTCAAGTGCCCATAGCTCTCCGGTTACTACCGCCGACGCCCGTCCACCGAAAATGAAGAGGCGGGCCGTCGCCGTGTCGTACGCTGCGGTGTACCCGTCGCGCGCCAGCGGAAGCCCGGCCGAGCTGTCGGGCGCAAGCTGCAACCAGCTGCCGCTCGCGAGCGTGGAGTCGTCGAACGCGAGCACCCACGTGTCGTGAAAGCCCGGATAAACGCAGTCGTTTCCGGCGAAGACGATCAGTCGGCGGCGCGACGCGTCGAAGACCTGGTCGAAGGCCGCGCGCCCGGGCGGCATCGCTCCGCGGATGCGGACGCGCGCCCACGATGGCTTGGTGCCAACGCCGGAGGCGTGGCGCAGCACCCACGTGTCATTGGCGCAGGGCGACGTGAATCCGAGGGCGCCGCCGTGCAGAATCACCCGGTCATGCACGGCGTCCGACGATGCGCCGAACAGCCAGCGTGGCGACGGATGCTCGCCGGGTGCCGGTGCGATGCGCGTCCAGGTGGCGGCGTCGCCGCCGCCCAGTCCGCGCAACCGCCAGTAGCCTTCGCCAAGGGGGGCCAACGATCGCCGTTCGACGTCCTGCACGCCGCCGAACATGAGCAGCGCATCGCCGGTCGAGTCGAGCACGGCCCGGGAACCGAAGCTGGCCGGGGCGTAACCTCCGACGGCGGTAACCGGCTGCCACTCGAGGATCGGCGCCGGCGACGGTACCGTCCTGCCACGCGTCGCCATCCAGCCGACAATGCTCACTGCGGCCACGATCACGATCTCGGCGGCCACGCGCAGCCGGCTCCGTCCCGGCGCTGCTGCAGCGGGAGTAAACGAAGCCGGCTGCCCCGGAGCTGGAAAGGCGTCCTTGGCCTCCCCCAGCGATCTGACATCGGCCGCGGGAGCAGCACGCGCACGCAGCGGCGCCACCAAGGCCTCCGTCTCGGCGGCGGGCTCGACGCCGAGGTCGGCTCGTAGTCGGCGCACGAACTCGTCGTACACGCCCATGGCGCCACCCCGGTTGCCGGTGGCCACCATCAGCGCGATGACACGCCGCGCGAGAATCTCGTCATTCGGAGCGACGTCCAACGCCTGCCTCGCGAACGACACCGCCACGGCGAGTTCGCCGCGATGCTCCGCGTCGCTTGCACGCGCGCCGAGGGCCCCGAGCATCGCGTCGCGAAGCCGGCCGCGCTCCGCAACGATCCAGTTCTCGAGTTCCTCACCGCTCCCTTCAACGTGCACGCCGTCCAGAAACGGCCCGCGGTACAGGGCAACCGCGTCCCCGAAGCGGGATTCCAGCATCGCCGCGTTGAAGTCCGCCACGTCGCAGCGCACGCGCGCGGCATCCACGGCGATCTCGTCGGCGCCCCGTCCGAGGATCAACTCGGCGCCGTGGTCCTCACGAAGGCGGGAAAGCGTGGTGCGGAGTGCGGCGCGTGCGCGGTCGGCGGGGAGTTCCGGCCAGAAGAGCGCGGCGAGTTTGTCGCGCCGGTGAAAGCCGGCCGGCCGGGCCGCGGCGAGGTAGGCGAGCAACGCCACGCGCTTGGACCGTCGCAACGGGGCATCCAGGACCACGCCGGCATCGCTCGTCAGGTCGACATTCCCGAGCAGGAACAGGTGAATCACGTGGAATTCGGCCCCTGTAACGCCAAAGACACGCTCACTCCTCCATCAGGGAGATGGGTGGGGGGGCAGTTTGGCGGATATTCGAACATACGGGTCTGAGGGGGCGGGAGCCATGCTCCGCCACTCCGACGCCCCCTCCGTAGGCGGGAACCATGGCGGTCAGGACTTCACGTCGCACTTCGATGAATGCGTTCAGGTACTTCGCCTTTGCCGGGTCGGCGGTGGTACTGCTCGGGGCGGGCCCTTGCGGCGGCGACAAGATCACGAGCCCGGAGGCGACCGTGGCGTCCGTTCAGATTACCGCGACGACGACCAATCCGCGGGCGGGGGAGACTACCATACTCGGCGCCACTCCCGTAACTGCCGGCGGGCTCGCCGTTCCCGGCGTGGCGTGCACCATGGTGTCCGCCAGCCCGGCCATCCTGTTGGTGTCGCCCGACGGAGGAGGTTGGCGCGGGCTGGGCATCACTGCGGGCACCGTGGTAGTGACCGCGAGGTGCGCGGCCCAGGTGAACGTGGTCACGATCACCGTACGCCCGGCGCTGGTGACGCTGACGGTGAACAAGCTCGGCACCGGAAACGGAAGTGTGTTCATCAATCCGTCGGGCGGTACGTACGACATGGGCACGTCGGTCGTCGTCACGGCCACCGCGCTCTCCGGCTCGACGTTCGCTGGCTGGGGCGGCGTCTGTCCTGCCGGCGTCAACGCCACGTGCAACCTGGTATTGAACAGCAACCAGACCGCCACCGCGTCCTTCGCGCTGGGCGAGTCGTTCGCCGGGGCACCGATTGCCAATACGGTGATGGGAGTCGCGACTGACCTCGTGGGCTGCACCTACACAGTGTCGCTCTCGGGCACGCTCACCGCGCAGGTGACCGCGGCCGGAGGGGGTGCATGGAGTGGAACGGCGGCCGGTCCCTCTACCCTTTCGATCGTGGTGACGGCTGCTCCCAACGGCGTATCGTGCAGCGGCTCATCGTCCCCGGTGAACCTGACCGGACCGGTGTCCGGCCCCGACGCCAACGTCAGCATCATCGGCAACGGTGCCAACGGTTCGCGAACGTGGAGCCTCACGTTCACTGGCGCGCGATCCGGGAACACGATCACCGGATCGCTCGCCCTCAAGTCCAGCACGACGGCGGTCACGACGAACGGGAACACGACCTTCATTTTCAACAAGTTGATCTCACCGTATGTGATGACGAAGCAGTAGCGCGCAGGATCGTTCGAACGCACTCCGCCCAAACAGCCATGACCGACGACCTGATCTTCATCGGCCTCTTTCTCCTCGTGCTCGGCGCGGTATTTGTTGTCGTGCTGCCGGCGGGGCTCGTGCTCGGGTGCTGGATGCGCACGCCCGAGTTGCTGTCAGACCAGCGACGCGCATCGGGCGTGTTCGTCGGCGTCATCGGGATCGCACTGGGCGGCTGGGTGTTCGCCGACCAAACCGCCGCTGTTGCCACGGGCGCGACCCTGACACTCGCAATCGCAAGTGCGCTGGTCGTCTGGCTTGCCTTGCGATCGCCACGGCCCCAGAGATGGGTACTTCCCCGAGTCACCGTCCTCTCCGCCATCTGGCTGATGATGCTCGTCCGCATCGTCCGGATGTTCGACGGCGTGCACACGCCCGGGCCCGATCCGCGGATGGTGCTGCTGTGCGAGGCGTGGCTGGCGTGCCTGGTCGTGACCGCCTTTGCGTGGAACGTGCTCGAGCGTCGTCGCAGGACCGTGTGACACCGTCAGTATCCCCCTAACCCCGAGGTCGCTTTGCCCCAGAATCGTGTCGGCCGTCTTGCTCGCATGGCTACGGTGTTGTCATTTCTGCTCCTCACGGGCTGCCCTGACTTGGTGGGCGTACCGGCATCGCAGGTCTGGACCATCACATGGGCTGACTGTGGCCTCGGGACGTGCGGGACGAGCGTGACCGTGCTGAAAGGCGGGTCGATCACGCAGCGGAATCCGGCGCCGAAGGCGTTTGTTGGCGCCTGCTCATACTCCATTCCGGTGTCCGGGCAATGGAGTGGCAAGATCTTCAAGATCACGCAGGTGGGCGGCGGCTGCGGCGAGACCGTGCAGAGCCTCAGCCAAGGCGACGCGAACGGCGAGTACGGCAAGGCGACAACGGCGCACGGAACCGTGACCTGGACCTTCAACAAGGGGCCCTCGGTCACGGACACCTGGACCGCGCGTCTCTCGCACTAGCGGTGCTTTCGCGCACTGGAGACCGCGAACAACGATGCATCCCAATGCACGCAGGCGAGTCAGTGCGCGTGCACGACCCAGCGTTGCGGCCGGCCGCGGTCGCGCTCCACCGTGCTGGCCGCCAGCGGCCTGCTCATGCTCGAGCGCGTCATCCGGATGTTCGACGGCGTGCATACACCGGGGCCCGATCCGCGACTGGTGCTGCTGTCCCAAGCGTGGCTCGGGTGCGTCCTGCTGATCGCGTTGGCCATCAGCATCCGCGAGCGCCGACTCAAGGCGGACTGATACCGCCCGTCGCGCGTTTCAGCGGCCGATATCCAACCTCGGCGGCGTCGGCATCTTTCGCCCGGTGCGCCGAGCCCGCTCCTCCACATGCAGCGCCAGCGCCGAGAGCCGCCCGCGCTCCAGCGGCAGCCGCAGCTCCGCGAGCACCAGCCGGCGCACCGGGGCCGGCAGCGGCGCCATGGGATCGCCAAAGACGACCACCGCGCCGCCGGGTGCCAGCCCGATGGCGCGCAGGTCGGCATTCGCCAGCAGTGCGCGGTCGACCACCAGAAGCAGCGGCCGCGCCGCCGCGGTCGCGAACGCCGCCTCGGCGAGCGACGCGGCCGTCAGCACGTGATGTCCCGCCGACGCCAGCGCCTGCGCGAGTCCTTCCAGCAGCGCCGCATCGGCGCCAACCAGCAGCATGTCAGCCACGAGTCTTCATTTCGGTTGCAAGGGTCATCGTCAGGTCGGCAGCAGGCGCGACATCGCCACGACTGCGTCGACACCATCGACGTCCACGATCTTCTGCCGGCCACTCTGCCCCGCCGCGATGCGCACCGCGCGCGCCGGCACGCCGAGCGCCTCGGCGAGCACGGCCACCACGGCCTCATTGGCCGCGCCCTCCACGGGCGGCGCCTGCACGCGCACGCGCAGGGCGTCGCCGTGCACGCCATCCACGCCCGGGCGCTTGGAGCGCGGCTGCACGTGAATCGCGAAGCGCACGCCCGTGCCGCGCGGCGTCACGTGGAATGCCATCACGCGAGGCGCATCAGGAACGACTGCACGATGCCGAGCAGGAAGTACGCGATGATCGGTGTCACGTCGATCATGCCCATCAGCGGCACCAGACCGCGCAGCGGGCGCAGGAACCACTCGGTGAGCCGATACGACCAGCGCACGTACCAGGCGAGGGGCGCGTGCGGGATCCAGCTCAGCAGCACGCGCACGATCACGGCGAGGCGCAGCACCGCGAAGACCCACGACACCACCAGGCGATAGACGCCGGCCGGGCCGCTGGCCACGAGCGTCGCGGCGAGCACCACCTGCTCGCGCACGAAGTCGAGCAGGCTCAGCAGGATGATGCCGGCCAGCACCACCGCCACCAGCGTCCACCACGGCGCGCTCTGCGGGTTGCCGCCGGAGCGCACGATACGGCGCTCCACCGGAACGATGAACGGACGGATGGTCGAGCGCAGGAACCCCGCGACGCCGCCGAACGGGTTCAGCCGGCGCGTGCGCACCATCCAGTCGAGTACGCAGAAGATGGCCACCACGAGCGCGAAGGCGAAGAAGCCGCCGCGCAACGCGTATGCGAGAGAGTCGAGACCGTAGATGAGCGCGCCCACACGGAAAATTTGCGTGCGCGCGCGCCGATCAACAAGCGGCGGTCAGGCCTTGCGTGCGCGCGCGAGGATCAGTCGCACCACGCCGGGCAGCGCGCGCAGGCGGGCCAGCGGGTTGCCGCTGTGCGCGGCAACGAGGAAGGCGTCGATGTGCTCGCGATAGGCGCGCGAGTAGCCGAACCACCACGGCTGCCGCCACGCCTGGAACCAGTCGACCATCACCGCCTTCGTGCGCACGCACTCCTGCAGGCCGAGGTCGCCGTGCACCTTGCCGAGGCCGCTCGCCTTGACGCCGCCGTGCGGCACGTCGCTGATGCCGGCCGTCGTGGCGACGTCATTGATGGCCACCGAGCCCGCTTGCAGCCGCTGCGCCACCGCCACGCCGCGCGCCACGTCACCCGTCCAGACGCTCGCCGACAGTCCTTGCGTCGTGTCGTTGGCGCGGGCGATCGCCTCCTCCACGTCGCGCACCTTCGTCACCGGAAGCAGCGGACCAAACGTCTCCTCCGTCATCGGGCGGCTGTCGGCGGGCACGTCGGTGAGGATGGTCGGCGGGAACCAGCAGTCGCCCTCGGGCGCATCGAGCCGCAGTGCCTCGTGCGCGCCGCGTGCCATTGCGTCGGCAAGCTGCGCGGCCAACAGCGTCCGCTGCTCGGGCCGGATCATCGGGCCCACGTCGGTGGTGTCGGTGGTGCCCGGCCCGACGCGCAGCGCCCGAACCGCACTGGTCAGCGCCGCGAGAAACGGCTCGTACACCGCCTCCTCCACGAAGACGCGCTTGGCCGCCACGCAGGTCTGGCCCGCGTTGGAGAACCGTCCCCAGGCGATGCCCGCAGCCGCGTGCGCGAGATCGGCGTC
>JBBQZD010000055.1:0-13682 GCA_038208045.1 Gemmatimonadales bacterium
AGGGCGCCCTGGACACCCGCGAGGCGCTGCTGGGCGCCGAGGGGCAGCAGGACGCGGCGCGCGAGACGCGCGCCCCGGCGCAAGTGGCAAACGCCCAGGCCGAAGCGCGCCGCCAGGTGGCGTCGGAGCGCGAGGAACGCCTCGCCTTCGAGCAGGCCGGCGCCACCGCGCGCCTTGACGCGCTGCTGCAGGAACTGGCGGCGATTGACGCGGCCGATGACGCGCTGGCCCGGCAGATCACCAGCTGGCAGGAGGATCTCACCGGACGCACGCAGAACCTGGCGGCCGCGGAGCACGCACTCGAAGAGGCCGAGGCGGGGGTGCGCTCGGCCGACGGGGCGCTGGGCGCCGCCGAGCACGACCTCGATGCGGCGCGTCGCGACGCGACGGCGCTGGCGGAGGCCTTGCACCACGCCGAGCTGCGCCACACGGAGCTTGGCGGCAAGCGCGCCGCCATTCGCGAGCGCCTCGAAGCCGAGTGGCGCAAGTCGCTCGAGGACCTCTTTGCGGACTACGTGGCGCTCGACATCGAGGACGAGGCCCTGCGCGCGGAAGCGGAACAGCTGCGTGCCCAGATGGAGGCGCTCGGCCCCGTGAACGAGCTCGCCATCGAGGAGCACGACGAGGCAGGCAAGCGCCTCGAGTTCCTCACGACGCAGCGGACGGACCTCGCCGACGCACAGAAGGCGCTGCAGCAGGCCATCAAGGAAATCTACACGACGGCGCGCGAGATGTTCCTGAAGACCTTCGCCGAGGTGCGCGAGCACTTCCGCAACATCTTCATGACGCTCTTCGGCGGCGGCGAGTGCGACCTGCGGCTCGAGAACCCCGAGCTGCCGCTCGACTGCGACATCGAGATCCACGCGTCGCCGCGCGGCAAGCGCACGCAGCGCATCAACCTCCTGTCGAGCGGCGAGCGCGCGCTCGTGGCGCTGTCGCTGCTGTTCGGCATCTTCCTCACCAAGCCGAGTCCGTTCTGCCTGCTCGACGAAGTGGACGCGCCGCTCGACGACCAGAACGTGGGGCGCTTCGTGAAGATGCTGAACCAGTTCAAGGTGAACACGCAGTTCATCGTGATCACGCACAATCCGCGCACGACGACCGAGGCCGCCGACGCCGTGTACGGCGTGACGATGCAGGAGCCGGGCGTGTCGTCGCTGGTGAGCGTGCGCATGAAGGGACAGCCGGTGGATGAGGACGCCGGCGAGACCGCCGCGGAGGCCGCGACGGTCTCGTGACGACGGGCACGACGCCGCCGATCGCCGCCACCGGCTCGCGCCGGAGCACGCGGCGTGTCCGCGCCGGGGCCGGGGCCGCGGCCGCGGTCGCGGTCGTGGCACTGGCGGTGCTTGCGCTCTGGGCAGCGCCCGCCGCGGCCCAGCGCAGCGTCACGGTGCAGGCCCCGGTGGACAATCCGCTGCGCGACGGCATCCCCGCCTTCACGCTCACGGCCGTCGGGTTCCAGCCCGGCGACTTCCCGCTGCGCTTCACGCTGCAGGTCGGCACGAGCGCCGGTTTTGCCGTGGGCATCGTAACCGACACGACCGTCATCGGGGCCGCCGCCGTCGTCGTGGCCACTATTGCCCCCCGCCGGCTGCTGCCCGAGAAGAGCGCGGTGTACTGGCGCGGCGTCGTGACCACGATCTCCGGCCTGCAGGTGAGTTCCGTTGTGGAGGGGCCGCGCCTCACCGCGCCGTGGCTTACGCTGCTCGCGCCGAACAACCCCAACGGCTCTACGGTGACCACCAAACGGCCGACGTTCCTCTGGACGAGCGCGCGCCTTGATGCATCCGCGGGCCGTTGGCAGTACGAAATCCGGATCATCGGTTCGCACGGCGATGTCGTCGTGGTCGGCCGACTCGACGACACCACGTACGTGCCGCCGCGAGACCTCGAGGGCAACACGTCCTACCGGTGGACGCTCAGTGGTTGGACGGCGGCCGGCGACACGGCTCGCGTGCAGAGCGCGGCCTCGTTCGTGGTGCTCGATTCCACCGTGCCGCCGGCGACGATTCTGTTCCAGAACTTCCCGAATCCGTTTCCCAACGCACGCGTGGCCGCCACGTGCATCTGGTTCGACCTGCGCACGGCGGCAACCGTGGACCTGCGAATCATGGACCTGCGCGGCAATCACGTGCGGTCGATCGTGCCCAGCGCCCAGTTTCCTGCCACGGGCCCGCTGCCCGCCGGCCGGTACGGCCGCGCCAGCGAAGGCAGCAACTCGGGCTGCGACCCCCGGCTCTCGTGGGACGGCTACGCTGACGATGGACACCCGGTGACGCCGGGCGTCTACCTCATCCGCCTGCGCGCGGATGGCGTGGAGTCGTTCAAGAAGGCGCTGTTCCGGGGCAAATAGCACGGCGCACGACCGCGTCTGACGGGCGTCGCGAGCGAGCGACCGCGCACAACCGATTGCCCGGCATCTGCCATTTGCGGGTCATCAGCCCCATATTTCTGTGTCCCGGTGCGCCTCCGTTGCGCCCCGGGACGGTTCTTTCTCAGGGGTAGCGAATGCTGGTGGTCATGCAGGCGAACGCGACGGCGCCCGACATCGAGCGGGTCTGTGAGGCGATAGTCGCCATGGGCTTTCAGCCCTTGCCGATGCCGGGCGCGCAACGCACGACGGTCGGGCTGGTCGGCAACGACCGCCGCGTTGACGGATCGAACATCGAGGCGATGCCTGGCGTCGCCGAGATCATCTACGTCTCCAGCCCGTTCAAGCAGGTCTCGCGGGAGTGGCGCGCCGACAACACGCTGGTGACCATCGCGCCCGGCGTCGTGTTCGGCGGTCGTAACGTGCCGATCATCGCCGGCCCCTGCTCGGTGGAGAGCGAAGCGCAGATCCTGGCCTCGGCCCGCGCGGTGCGCGATGCCGGCGCGGTCGCGCTGCGCGGCGGGGCCTTCAAGCCCCGCTCGTCGCCGTACTCGTTCCAGGGGCTCGGCTTGCGCGGGCTCGAGCTGCTGAAGCTCGCGCGCGAGGAGACGGGACTCGCCATCGTCACCGAGGCAATGGACGACGAGGGGGCGCACCTGGCCGCCGAATACGCCGACTGCATCCAGATCGGCGCGCGCAACATGCAGAACTACTCGCTGCTCAAGACGGTTGGCCGCCTGCGCAAGCCCGTGCTGCTCAAGCGCGGCCTGGCCGCCACCGTGCAGGAACTGCTGCTGAGCGCCGAGTACATCCTGTCCGAGGGCAACGACCAGGTGATCCTGTGCGAGCGGGGCGTGCGCACGTGGGATCCGTCGTCGCGGAACATGTTCGACCTCAATGCCATTCCGACGGTGCAGAAGCTCTCGCATCTGCCGATCGTCGCCGATCCGAGCCACGGCACCGGGGTGCGCGACAAGGTGACGCCCATGGCGCGCGCCGCGGTGGCCGCCGGTGCCGACGGCATCATCATCGAGGTACATCCGGATCCGAACCGGGCACTGAGCGACGGCGCGCAGTCGCTCTTTCCCGAGCAGTTCGCCGACCTCGTGCGCCAACTGCGGCAGATCACCGTCGCGCTCGGCCGAAACGTCTCGACCCTGCCCGTGCGCACGTGACGCGACCGCGGGCAGGCGGCGCGCGCCGGGCGTGCCGCGCCGTGTGCGGCGCGGTGGCCGCGTCGCTGTGGGTGGTGACGGCGGTAACGCTGCTCCCGCGCGCCGCCGGTGCCCAGGCCGCGTCTGGCGGATCAGCACAGGACGCCACGCGTGCGGACACGGCCTCCGCGATGGCGCTCTATCGGCGAGCGGCGGCCCGCTTCGCCAAGGCCGGCACCATGCGGGCCAACTTCGAGCAGACGCTCGTCAGCCCGTACTCGAGCACGCCGCGCGTCTCGCGCGGCACGCTGCTCCAGCGGCCACCGGCGCGCTTTGCCTTCCGCTTCTCCGATCCCGCGGGCGACGTCGTGATCGCCGACGGCGACGCGCTCTGGGTCTACCTGCCGAGCTCCGCCAAGGGGCAGGTGCTCAAGCTGCCCCGGGAGGTCGGCGGCGCCTTTGACGTCATCGCGCGCCTGCTCGCCAACCCCGGCGACCGCAACCAGGTGCAGGTGGCACCGGAGTGGGACATGGTGGGCGGTGAGCGGCTGCGGCTCTTCGCGCTGACGCCGCGCGCGGCCGGAGCGCCGTTCACGGCGGCGAAGGTCTGGATCGGCGCCGACGCGCTGGTGCGGCAGCTCGAGATCGAGGAACCGAGCGGCGTGCGCCGGCGCCTGCGTTTCTCGGACATGCGGCTCGGCGTCGCCCTGCCGAAGCGCGCCTTCGCGTTCGAGGTCCCGCCCGGCGTGCGCGTCATCGACCAGGCGGCACTGCTCGGCGGCGGAACGCGCAAGCCGTAGCGCCGGTCAGCCGGCCCAGCGCTGGCCGCGTGTGGCTCGTATGATTCCAGCGGCCGTTCACCAGCGGCCCGCCACACCGCACCTCTCGCCCGAGGCTCGCATGCGCCGCTCCGTCGTCCTCCCGTTCGCCGTCCTCCTTGCGATCAGCGCCGCGCCGGCTCACGCGCAGGATGCCCCGGAACTCTGGAAGCAGGTCGAGGTGGTGCGCACCACCTATGGCGTGCCGCACATCCGCGCCGAGAACCTCCGGGCCGCCGGCTACGCCCTCGCGTGGCTGCAGCTCGAGGACTACGGGCCGCGCACGGCCATGCAGATCCTGCGCGCCTCGGGGCGCATGGGGCTCGTCTTCGGGCGCGACAGCATGGAGCAGGACTTCCTGGCGCGGCGCGCCCGGGCGCAGGCCGTGCAGAGCTTTGCGCGGCTCGAACCGAACACGCGCGACATCTACGACGGTTTCGCGCACGGCCTCAACCGGTACATCACGCTCCACGCGGCGGAGTATCCCGCGACCATGCCGGTTGACTTCTCCGCCTACGACGTGCTGGCCGGCGACATGGGCGAGCCGGCATATGCCATGGTGCGGCGATTCCTGTCGAAGCTCGACCCCAAGCAGTTCCCCCCCGAGGCCAACCGCCGCGGCGGCCCGCCCGGCGAGGGCGACGACGAGCTGTCGCGTGACAACGTCGGCTCCAACGCGTGGGCCTTCGCCCCCAGCCGCACCAAGTCGGGGAAGGCGATCCTGCTGCGCAACCCGCACCTGGTGTGGAGCTCCGGCTACTACGAAGCCCACATGACGGTGCCGGGGCACTTCGATTTCTACGGGGACTTCCGCATCGGCGGCCCGTTCGCCGTGGTCGGCGGCTTCAACCGCACTCTCGGCTGGTCGACCACCAACAATGCCCAGCGGCTCGAGGAGTTCTACGCGCTCGACGTCGACCCGGCCCGCGCCGACCATTACCTCATCGACGGCACGTCGCTGCCGCTCACGCGCGAGCTCGTGACGGTCGCGTTCCGCAACGGCCCGGGCACGTCGTCCGAGACGCGCGAGTACTGGACCACGCCAGCCGGACTCGTGATCCACCGTGCCGGCGGCAAGATCTACATCATCAAGACGGCCAACGACGGCGAGTACCGCGGCGGCGAGCAGTTCCTGCGGATGATGCACGCCACGACCCTCGCCGAGTGGAAGGCGGCCATGCGACTGCACGGGCGCGGCACGTCGAACTTCACGTACGCCGACAAGGCGGGCAATATCCTGCTGGTCTGGAACGCGGCACTCCCGCTGCTGCCGCACCAGACGGGCGGCGACACCGTGGCGATCGCCGTGACGAACACCAACGACATGTGGACGCAGTACGTGCCGTGGGACTCGCTGCCGCAGTTCCTGAACCCGAAGGGCGGCTACGTGCACAACGAGAACAGCTCGCCGCACTTCACGAACATCCGCGAGAAGGTCGACACCACCAACAGGTACCCGAACTTCGAGAAGCCGTCGCTGTCGCTGCGTAGCCAGCTGGGGCTGCAGCTGGTGGGCGGCACCAACAAGGTGAGTCTCGAGGACGTGGTGACGCTGAAGCACAGCTACCGCATGCTGCTGGCCGACCGGGTCAAGCCCGATCTCGTCGCGGCGGTGAAGGCGACCAGGCCGACGGGCGACGTGGCCGCCGCGCTGGCCCTGATGGAGCGGTGGGACAACACGGCCGCCGCAGACAGCAAGGGGGCGATGCTGTTTGAGACGTGGTGGCAGCGTTACGGCGCGGGCATTCCGGATTCGCTGCGGTACACGCGGGCCTGGACCTCTGCCGACCCGACGAACACGCCGGTCGGGCTGTCGCAGCCGGCCAAGGCGGCGGAGGCCTTCGCGTGGGCCGTGGGCGAGACGGTGCGCCGATACGGGTCGTACGACGTGGCTTGGGGCGCGGTGCACCGCGTGCGCCGCGGCACGGTGGACGAGCCGGTGGGCGGATGCGGCGGCGCGCTCGGCTGCTTCCGCGTGCTGAACTTCGCGCGCGATGCGGACGGCAAGATGTCGGCCAACGGCGGTGACGGGTGGATACTCGCCGTGGAGTTCGGCGACACCCCGCGCGCCTATTCGGCGCTGGCCTACGGCGAGAGCCCGCGTCCCGAGTCGCCGTGGTTCTCCAACCAGGCCGCGCTGTTTGCGCGCGGCGCACTCAAGACCGTGGCGTACGAGGCGAAGGACGTGGATGCGCAGGCGGTGGTGCGGTACCGGCCGGGAGAGAGGCCATAAGAGCGAATTGGAATTCGGATTTCGGAATTGGAATTCGAATTCGGAATTCGAAGCGGAGTTTGGAATTGGACGGCGGAATACCGATGTGGCGCGTTGACCTTGGCCACCTACCTGGAGTTCACATGTACCATCTTGCCCGCCGTGCCGTACCGCTTGCGCTCATCGCCGCGCTGGCCGCCGTGGCCGCCGCGCCGGCTCGCGCGCAGGAGAAGGTCGACCTCGCCACGATCGCGAAAATCAAGGACGAGGCGGCCAACCGCAGCCAGGTCATGGAGACCATGAGCTGGTTGACCGACGTGTACGGCCCGCGCCTCACGGGCTCACCCAACGAGCGCGCCGCCGCCGAGTGGACGCTGAAGACCCTCAGCGGCTGGGGCGTGCAGAACACGCACCTCGAGACGTGGCCGTTCTACCGCGGGTGGCGCAATGATCGCTTCGCCCTGCAGGCGACGGGGGCCAATCCGTTTCCGGTGGCTGCTGCGCCGCGCGCCTGGTCACCGGCGCCTGCCAAGGGCGTTTTAGCCCGGGGCGACGCCTTCATCATGACGCTCGACTCGCTCGCCGACACCGTGAAGTTCGTCGGTCGGTTGAAGGGGAAGTTCGTGATGCTCGCGCCGGTGCCCGAGATCAAGCCGAACTTCAACGCCGATGCGCATCGCCTGACCGGCGACGAACTCGCAATGCTGGCGGTCGCGCCCATGCCGGCGCCCAGCGCCCCGTTCGGCATGCCCAATCCGGCCACCATGTCCCCGGCCCTGCGGGCGCAGTTCGCGCGCTTTTCGCCGGCCCGCCTTCCGAACGACACGACCTTCCTGAAGTTCCTGGTGAAGGAAGGCGCCGTCGGCCTGCTGATGGCCGCCCGCGGCGACATGGGCACCATCTTCACCGACAACGGCGCGCCGCGCGTCATGAACCCGCCGCCCATGCCGGCCGTGCACGTCGCGGGCGAGCAGTACGGCCGCATCGCGCGCATGCTGGCGAAGGGGTTGACCGTGCCGCTCGAGCTGACGATGCAGAACACCGTCACGCCCGACACGATGGCGTTCAACATCATCGGCGAGATTCCCGGCACCGACCCGGCGCTCAAGGACGAGGTCGTGATGCTCGGCGGCCACTTCGACTCGTGGCACGCAGGCACGGGGGCCACGGACAACGCGGCCGGCTCCGCCGTGATGCTCGAGGCCATGCGCATCATCAAGGCGCTCGGCCTCACGCCGCGCCGGACCATTCGCATCGGCCTCTGGTCGGGCGAGGAGCAGGGGCTGCTCGGGTCGCGCGCCTACGTCAGGCAGCACTTCGGCACGCGCGTGGGCGACACGGTGGTCACGAAGGCCGCGTACGACAAGGTCGCGGGCTACTTCAACGTGGACAACGGCACCGGCAAGATCCGTGGCGTCTACCTGCAGGGGAACGCCGCGGCGCGCTCCGTGTTCGACGCCTGGCTGCAACCGTTCTGGGCGAACGGTGCGCAGACCATCTCCTTTGCGAACACCGGCGGCACCGACCATCTCGCCTTCGACGGCATCGGGCTTCCGGGCTGGCAGTTCATTCAGGACCCGCTCGACTACGGCACGCGCACGCACCACAGCAACGCCGACGTCTACGAGCGCATCCAGGCCGACGACATGAAGCACAACGCGGCGGTGGTGGCCAGCTTCGTCTGGCTGACGGCGCAGCGGGATGCCAAGCTGCCGCGGAAGGCCGGCCTCGTGTTGAAACCGGGGGTGCAGCCGTAGCGCACGGACGGACGCGGATTCCGGCACCGGAATCCGCGTCCGAGCTCGCTACTGCTTGAGTCCGCCCGTGTCTGGCGCGACGGTCGGCAGCTTGGCCAGCAGCGCCTTCGGATCGGTGGCCTCGCGCAACAGTACAGCGGCGCGCTGCACCACCTTGTCGTGGCGCACCACCCGGCGGCTGGCGTAGGTCAGTCCGAACGCCTGTCGCGCGAGTTCGTTGCCAAGCTGGCGATCCACCAGCGACGCGGCCTCGGTGTACGCCTGGCGCGGCACGTCGACCTTGCGGGCCAGCAGCATCGAGAAGAGCTGGTCGCGCAGGGCGGATGACACCACGAAGGCGGTGTCCTTCACGGCGCCGCTGCGCACGGTCGTCGCGGCGAAGTCATTCACCGTCTCGCGGTACTTCGCGGCGGACGCGCCGAGCGCCAGGATGAAGGCCCGCTCGGCGGGCGGCGTCACCGAATCGCCCGCCAGCAGGTCGGGAGAAATGCCGCCGCCACCGAAGACCTTGCGCCCCGCGTCGGTCTTGAAGACCGGGCGCTCCGGCCGGTCGTTGATGCGCAACGGCAGCGAATCGGCGCTGCGCGCCACGCGGCTGATGCTCCGCCCCGACGGCGTGAACCAGCGCGCCGTCGTCAGCTTGAGGCCGCCGCCCCCTTCGAGCTGGAAGACGTTCTGTGCGCTGCCCTTGCCGTACGACCGCCGGCCAAGCACCGCAGCGCGGTCGTGATCCTGTAGCGCGCCCGCCACGATTTCTGCAGCACTCGCGGTGCCGCCGTTGACGATCACGGCCACTGGAAGCAGCGGCCACCGCTGCGGCGCACTGTCCACGAAGACCTGCGTGCGCTTGGACCCGCGCGCACGGACGTCCACAATCTCCTGCCCCTGGTCGAGGAAGAGGTCGGCAATCGCCACGCCCTGATCGAGCAAGCCGCCCGGATTGTTGCGCAGGTCGAGGATCAGCGACTTCGCGCCGGCGCTCACCAGCGAGTCCACCGTCCGCGTGAGCTCCTGCCGGGCCGAATCACTGAACGTCGAGAGCAGCGCGTAGCCCACGCCGCCGTCGAGCAGGAGGGCGCGCGAGATGGAGGAGACGTGAATGGCGCCCCGCTCGAGCTGGTACGGGATGCGCGCCGTGCCGCGCTCCACCACGAGGCGGAGCCGCGAGCCGGGGGCTCCGCGCATCGCGTTGCGCGCCTCCTCCATCGTCCAGCCCTTCATGCCCTGCCCGTCCGCTTCCACCAGCCGGTCGCCCGCCTGGATGCCGACGTGCTCCGCCGGCGAATTGGGGCGCACAGCCAGCACCACCACCCAGCCCTCCCGGCGATCCGCCTGGATGCCGACGCCGCTGTACAGCCCGGTGGTGGCCTCCGTGAGCTTCTTCAAGCGGTCCGGCGGCAGGTAGGTGCTGTTCGGGTCGCCCAGTTCGTCCACGAGCCCCACAGCGGCACGCCGCCAGAGTTCGTCCTCGGCGAGCGAGTCGACGTAGCTCTCCCGGACGCGCTGCATCACCGAGGCGAGCAGGCGCACGCCGTTGGTGGTGTACGTCGGGCGCCGGAGCGCGCGCTGCAGGAACCAGCCCCCGGCGATGGCGCCGACGGCAAGGGTGAGCAGCGTGACGATCAGGCGGTTTCGGCGCACGGACTCCTCTACGCGGGGGGAAGCGAACGAGTTCCAGCCGTGCTCAACCCTGCCACTCCGGGCAGGCGGCGGCGATGACCTGCCAGACCCGCTCCTCCACGGCATCCATGGAGCCGTCGGCCGGCACCGCCACGATGCGCCCGCACTCCGGGTGTGTCACCTGCCACGCCTGCTCGGCGAAACGGGCAAAGGCCTCCTCGACGCGGTCGTGAAACGCGCGGTCGGCCTGCTCCATGCGATCGCTCGCCCCCCGCTTGGCCGCGCGCGCCAGGCCGTCACCCACCGGCAGCGTCAGCAGCACGGTGACGTCGGGCACGAGACCGCCCGTGGCGAGGTCGTTGGCGTCGCGCACCGCACGCTCCGGGAGGCCGCGGCCGTGCACCTGATAGGCGTAGGTCGACAGAAAGTAGCGGTCCAGCACCACCACCGCGCCGCGCGCCAGCGCCGGACGCACCTGCTCCTCCATGAGCACGGCCCGCGACGCCATGAAGAGCAGCGCCTCGGCGCGTGCCGGGATCGCCGCGCCTGGCCGCAGCAGCAGGGCGCGAATCTCGTCGCCGACGGTCGTGCCGCCCGGTTCGCGAAGCAGAAGCACCGTGGCGCCCAGCCCGCGCAACCGCTGCGCCACGCGCTCGAGCTGGGTGGACTTGCCCGCCCCCTCCACTCCCTCGAACACCAGCAGGCGGCCGGGCATGCGCGTCACGAGAGCGTGATGATCCCGCTCGACGCGCCCTTCTTGATGCCGTCGAGGATCCACTGGTTCACCTGCATCATGATCTTGTCGAAGTTCTCCTGCGCGACGATCATGCGCTGATACAGCGGATTCACCTGCACCTGCTGCAGCAGCTGGTCCAGCTCGGCCTCCATCTCGGCCGTTGGCTGCGTGCCGCCCTCCATCATCCGCTGCGCATCGAGGCGCAGGGTCTCCATGCGCTGCAGCAGCGCCACGGCGTCCTTGTCGGCGCCCAGCGCGTCATTGGCGCGGCGCACGGCCTTGTACTCGTCGCTCTGGCCAATCAGCCGGCCCAGCTCCACGGCGCGGTCCTGCAGCATCACGTCTCCTTGCGTCGGGCCACGACAAAGCGCTCGCGGCCAGTGAGATCATTGTGAACGGCAACCTGCTGAAAGGCCCCCGTGCGCTCCACCAGCGCGGCGGCCGCCCCGGCGCGCCGCGCGTCCACCTCGAGCGCCAGCAGCCCGTGCGGCACAAGCACCCCCGCGGCGCCTGCGGCGAGCGCCTCGATGGCCGCCATGCCCTCGCTGGCGGCGAACAGCGCGAACGGCGGCTCCCAGTTGCGCACGAGCCCCGGAAGCTCCGACGCTTCCGCCGGGGCAATATACGGAGGGTTCGCCACGACCGCCGCCAGCCGCTCGCCGGCCAGAGGGGCGCACCAGCTGCCGGCGCGGAACTCGAGCACCGCCTGGCGGTCGGCCGGCAGCAGCCGGGCGTTGTGCCGCGCCACGACCAGCGCGTCGGTGGAGATGTCGGTGGCGATCACCCGGTCGAACTGTCCCTCGCTGGCGAGCGCCAGCGCGATGGCGCCCGACCCCGTGCCGACGTCGGCGACCGCACCGCGACCGGCGGTCTGCGTGAGCACCATCTCCACGAGCAGCTCGGTCTCCGGCCGCGGGATCAGCACGCGCTCGTCGACGTACAGCGTCAGGCCCCGGAAGTCGGCGCGACGCACCGCGTACTGGAACGGCATGCCGCGCCGCAGCCGCTCGGTGGCCTCGCTGAGGGCCACGAGCGTGGCGGGCGCGAGCGGTTCGTCCCGGTGCGCGCTGGGCCAGAAGCGCGGCTGGCCGAGCACGGCGGCAATGAGGTCGCGCGCCTCCTGCCGGGCCGGCAGCCCACTGGCGCCCCCCAACTCGGCCGCGAGCGCGTCGAGCATCTCGCCGACGCTCGTGCCGCCGGAGGCCGCCGCCGACGCAATGTCGGCCGGCACCTCGACGTCCCGCAGTGATTTCACGAAGGGGCCCGAGTCCCGCGAGCCCGGGCCGCCGTCGGTCTGGTCCATGTCCGTCCTCTCGAGTCGATCGCCCGTCAGCTATCGCGTCTGTTGTACGCTGTCGTACGCTGTCTTACTCTGTCGTACGCTGTCGTACTCCGTGTCTACGCATTCTCGAGCTTCTCCTCGAGGTCCGCCACCTTCAGCGCTTCCACCAGCTCGTGCATCTTGCCGTCGAGCACACCGTGCAGGTCGTGCGTCGTGAAGTTGATGCGATGGTCGGTAATGCGGCTCTGCGGAAAGTTGTACGTCCGGATCTTCGCCGAGCGGTCGCCGGTGCTCACCGCGTTGCGGCGCAGGCGCGAGCGCTCGGCCTCCTGCTCCGCGATGCGCAGGTCGAGCAGGCGCGAGCGCAGCACTTCCATGGCCTTGGCCTTGTTCTGGATCTGTGACCGCTGGTCCTGCTGCGTCACCACGAGCCCCGTGGCCAGGTGCGTGATGCGCACGGCCGAGTCGGTAGTGTTCACGCCCTGGCCGCCGGGGCCCGAGGCGCGATAGACGTCAATGCGCAGGTCCTTGTCCTCGATGCGCACATCCACTTCCTCGGCTTCGGGCAGCACGGCGACGGTGGCGGCCGAGGTATGAATGCGCCCGGCGGCCTCCGTGGTCGGCACGCGCTGCACGCGGTGCACGCCGGCTTCGCGGCGCAGCTCGCCGAACGCGCCGGCGCCGGAGACCTTGAACACCGCTTCCTTGTAGCCGCCGATGCCGCCGTCGGAGAGCGAGAGCGTCTCGAGCTTCCAGCCGCCGTGCCGCTCGATGTAGCGCGTGTACATGCGGTAGAGGTCGGCGGCAAAGAGCGCCGCCTCGTCGCCGCCCGTGCCGGCCCGAATCTCGACGATGGCGTTGCGGTCGTCGAGCGGATCGTGCGGCACGAGCAGGGGCTTGACGTCTTCCTCGAGCGCGAGGATCGCGGGCTCGAGGCGCCCGATCTCGGCTTCCGCCTCGGCGCGCATCTCCGGCTCATCCAACGCAACGAGCTCGCGGGCCTCCGCGAGCTCGTGTTCCAGCTTGGTCAGGCGGTTGGCGCGCTCGACGACGGCGGCCAACCGCTGGTGTTCACGGCCAAGCTCGGCCAACCGCTTGGCGTCCCGGACGGTCACCGGGTCGAGCAGCTCGCGTTCGACGTCGGCCGCGCGCCGAAGCGCGTCGGCAAGGCGATCGCGCAGGCTCAGACGGCAGCCTTTCGCTTGAACTTCTGGTTGAAGCGCTCGACACGGCCCGCGGTGTCAATGAGCTTCTGCTTGCCCGTGAAGAACGGGTGGCAGTTCGAACAGATGTCGAGATGGATCTCGTCGCGCACCGACCGGGTCTGGAACGTGTTTCCACACGCGCAGTGCACGGTCGTCGTGGCGTAGACGGGATGGATGTCGGCCTTCACAGCTAGCTCCTGGCGGGTGTTCTTGGACAGCTGGGAAATATACCCCGAACGGCACCCCGGATTCAAGCGGGCAACCATAAAAAGGATTTGACGGAGTTCGCCGGAGGCCGTAAGTTCGCTCCTGGAAACCGCTTGGACGCCCGCGCCGCTGTTCCCCAGACGGTCCGCAGCGTGTAGCGTAGAGATTCGTACCGACGCCGGTACCCTCCCCCACTCGACGGCCGTGCCCTCCATCCCCGCCTTTCTCGCTACCGTTCCGCTGTTCAAGTCGCTCGACGCCAACGAACGCGAACGGTTCGCGGAACTGGTGCGCGAAAAGAGCTACCCCAAGGGCAG
>JBBQZD010000056.1:0-13646 GCA_038208045.1 Gemmatimonadales bacterium
AAAATCCGACCCAGCGCGCCACTGGCCCCCGCGCCGCGGCCGCGGCGCACGGCGCGCCGAGCAGGGCGAAGAGCAGCGAACCCGGCCCCACGAACGACCGCCGGCCGTGCGGATCCGCGACCTCATTGAGCGGCACGTGCCGCCCGGTTCCGTAGCGATAGCAGCTCACCGGCCGGGCGAAGCCCTTCAGCAGCAGATGCTCTTCCGGCGCATCGGCGTGCGTGTTCGCGAGCGCCATCCGGACCGTTCGGTCCACGAGGATTTCGCCGGGCGCCGCACGCGCCTGCAGGCGCGCGGCCAGGTTCACCGCATCGCCGAGCAGCGTGAGGTGCGGACTGCTCGATGCCCCCACGCGGCCCAGCCGGGCGAAGCCGCCGGCGATGCCCACCGTTGCCCGCAACGGACGTCCCCACTGGACGGAGAGACTTTCCATCGCGGCCTGGATGCCCTGTGCCGCGCGAAAGGCCGCGGCGGCGTGATCGGCGCGATGAATGGGAGCGTTGAAGACCGCCATGATCGCGTCGCCGATGTATTTGTCCACCGACCCATCTTCCTTCACCACCTCGTCGGTGGCTCGGCGAAGGAAGGCATCCACCACGCCGTGCACGCCGTCGGGCCCCAGCTCGTGCGTGAGTTCGGTGAACCCGCTCAGGTCGGCGAAGCAGACCGTCACCTCCTGGATGCTCCCCTCCTGCAGGTGGGTGTCGCACCGGGTGCAGACGTTCGGGTTCTGCGAACTGCGGCGCACGCCGGTGGGCCGCAGCACCTGCGCCGCCACGCCGACCAATGCCGTGCCGCACACCACGCACTCGGGCGCGTGCCGCGCCGCGTCGGGCGAAGCCGGGTGATGGTGCGTCACACGTTCCTTGGTCGGATGCTCATTCGGATGAATAGTACCGCGGAACCACGAATTGTTTCGTGCGCTGCCGCACATGACGCGCGGTACCCGGGTGGGCCGATGACCCGGCTGGACGAACACGGAAATCACGTGAAACGTCCGCTGGAACGGACAGGATACATGCAATCGCGCGCGATCTCGACAACGCCGCTGACCAGCGTACGATTGTCGCGCGGCACGTCCTTGACGGCCCAACACGATCAGCGCGTACCCATCCTGCAGGGTGATCCGGGTACAGGACGGTGTTGCACTTGGGTGGGCGGCAACGCCGCGCCCGTAAAGGTCCGCCTGCCACGCGCACCGCTCCCGTCAAGGCGCCCCGGGTCAGGCCTCTGCCGCGCTGACGGTCGCGCGTACACGGCGCGCCCGGAGCAGGGCGTCCACGCTCCACGGCCCGCCGCCCGCCGTCGACAGGTAGAGCCAGATGAAGCAGTACAGTACCGGCAACTCGCCGTGGTTGAGAATTGGCCAGAATCCGCCGGTCGCGTGCTGTTTGAAGTACGCCACCGCCATCTCGCCCGAGAGCAGGAACGCCACCGGCCTCGTGAACAGTCCGAGCAGCAGCAAGGTGCCGCCGATCATCTCGAGCATGCCCGCCGTTCCGAACAGGGTGATCAGGTCGGTCACCATCGGCTGGCCGCTGCCCGGCAGGCCAAACAGCTTCTGCGTGCCGTGGGCGATGAACAGAAAAGCGGCCACGATGCGAAGGACGCTCTGCACGCGGGGCGCCCAGACGGACGAGTTGGGTTCGCTCATGGTCGGCGATTCTCGTGGCGCAGGAAAGGTGCGTCGGAAGGGTCAACGTACCGGTACATAGTGGGCGTCGCGGGTTCCTCGCCAGCCCTCGGCCACGGCGGCCGAACCATGCTTCCTCGCGCGCGAACGACCAGAGGTTCCCGGCATCCCAGCGTCGTCCTGCGACTCGAACGGTCCGCTGTCCGACGGCACCTGCAGCTTCTGCAGCCGCGCGGTGACGATCGTGCTCCGCCGTGCCACGTATCTGGGTGGACGGTGGCGGCCACTCGGTGCCAGGACCGCGTGCTAAGAAGGCTGGTCGCGCCACGCTTCGAGCGCGCGCACCCGGCGTTCGAGTTCGCTGAGGCGCGCGTCGTCAACGTCGTTCGCTGGCGGCGCGGCGGGCGCCGCAACCGCGGCGGTGGAGGCGGGCGCGCCCGTACGGCCCGTGGATGCGGTGACGGCTGGCTGCAGGCCCCGTGCGGCGCCGTTCAGGATGGCATGTCCCACGGGTCCGAGCCAAACGAGGCGGAACAGCTGCTCTCCGGGCGGTGAGCGGAACGGACTGCGCAACAGCAGGAGGAACGTGACGCCGAGCAACACCAGGCCGGTGATCACCAGCGTGCCACCCAGCGGGCCGACCCGGTAATGCGCCGGGCCGTCCTGCACGCGCAAGGAGAGGGCCACGGCAATCATCCCGATGGCGACGGGCAACTGAATGAGCGCGCGAAGTACCGTGCGCCGGCGCCGGCGATGCACTTCGGCATCGGCACGCAGGAATGACCGCATGGACTCGCGCTCGGCCAGCACGGCGCGCATGCCCTTGAGGATGTCGGGCACCGAAAAGCCGGACGCCACGAGCCGACGCGCCTCGATGCGCACCTGCAGCATGCGCGTCATGGCGACGCCGAGAAGCATCACGGCCGGGAGGATTGAGTCCATGGCGCTCAGTCGCGAGTTGCGCCCGCGGTCGTAGTAGATCCAGCTGACAATCAGGATGAAGGTGAGCACCAGCCCCATCGTGCCGAGTTCCTGCGTGAAGAGCCGGATGGGCAGCGGAATCTCGGGTGCCGCAAGCTGCGCGCGATCGAGCGCCTCCACGAGCGACTCCGCGGATGCAAAGCGCGCGGCGGGGTCCTTGGCGACGCACCGGTCAATGGCCTGCGCCAAGGCCGCCGGGAGGTCGGCGCGCAGCGTGGCGGCGGGTGGCAGCGGCTCCGTGAGCTGACGCACAATGATCTGATGCGTGCTCTCGCCGGTTACGGGCGCGTGGCCGGTGAGCGCAAACAGCGCGACGAGGCCGAGCGAATAGAGATCGCTGCGGCCATCCACGCGGTCGCCCGAGGCCTGTTCGGGACTCATGTACTCCGGCGTCCCCACGACCTCGCCCACGCGGGTGAGGCCGGCTGCTTCCACCGTGGTACTGATGGTGCGCGAGATGCCGAAGTCCATGAGCAGGGCGCGCCCCGTGGCGCGCTCGATCATGATGTTGTCGGGCTTGATGTCGCGGTGCACCACGCCGCGTCCATGGGCGTAGGCGAGTGCGTACGCGATGTCCACGAGGAGGCGCGCCGTGGTGCGCGGATCGAGCGGCCCCGAGCGCCGCACCCGCTCCGTCAGGCTCTCGCCCTCGACGAAGCCCATGGCGAACGCCAGCAGCTCGTCGCTTTCCTCGACGGCGTGCACGGGCACGATGTTGGGATGCGAGAATGAAGCGGCGAGGCGCGTTTCGCGCAGGAAGCGCTCGCGCAAGGTCGGGTCGCTCGCGAACTCGGCGGGCAGCACCTTCAGTGCGATGGGCCGGTCGAGCTTGACGTCGCGGGCGAGGTACACGGTGCCCATGCCGCCGCGGCCGAGTTCACGCTCAACCCGGTAGCGGCCGCCGAGGGCTGAATCGATGGGGTGCATTGGGCGAATCTACAATGCGTTGGGACCGACGAGCAATGCGTGGCGCCTCGAGTGCCCGCCCCGCACACGCCACCACCACCTCCGCAAGCGCGCGCGCGGCCGTCGTCGCGGTCCGGTCGGCGAGGCACGTCTTCGCCGCCTTACTGTCGGCATCGTTCGCACGTCTCTTCTCGCGGAGTCCCGACGATGCTTGCGGCTGGCGTGAGGCCGCGCGGCCACGGAACCGGCTCTGACCGTGACGACCTCCCGCACGGCACCCCACTCGCGATAGGTCCTGGCCAACCACTTTGTGACGTTCGGGGTCATGTACTAATGAAGGTCTTGTAGCTTCGGTGTTTCTTCGGTATCATTGACTGCCTGCTCGTGCGATCCGGCGCGCGAATCCGCACCACCCACACCGCCTTCCGGGCCGCGGCCGTGTACGCCGAACTCCACTGCCACTCCACGTTTTCCCTGCTCGACGGCGCTTCCGACCCGGAGCGTCTCGTGGAACGTGCGGTCGAGCAGGGGCTCCCGGCGCTCGCGCTCACCGACCACGATGACCTGGGCGGAGCGGTGCGATTCGCCACCGCGGCAAAGGACGCGGGACTTCCCGGAATCATTGGAGCGGAACTGAGTATCGGGATGGCGGATGGCGGACGGCGGATGGCGGATCACGCGGCTTCATCCGCCATCCGCCATCCACCATCCGCCATCCAGCCCCTCGTGCTCCTCGCCGAGTCGCCCGCCGGCTACGCCAACCTCTCCTCGCTCATCACACGTGCCCGCATGGATCATCCGCGCGGCACGCCCTGCGTGTCGCTCGACTCCATCGCGCAGCACGCCGAGGGGTTGTACGCGCTCACCGGCGGGCCGCAGGGGGCGGTGCCGCAGGAACTGCAGCGGGGCAACCGGGACGGCGCGTGCGATGCGCTGGCCACGCTGCTCGACATCTTCGGACGCCGCGTCGCGGTGGAGGTGTGGGACCACGCCATTCCCGCGGAACGCGAACTCTCGCGCGAACTCATCGCGCTCGCGCGCGCCATGGACGTGCCGTGGGTGGTGGCCAACGACGTGCACTATGCGCGCCCCACCGGACGGCTGGCGCACGACGTGCTGTGCGCACTGCGTCACGGCGAGACGCTCGACTCCATGGGCACGCGCCTGCGCCCGAACGGCGAGTGGTACCTCAAGGGCTACGCGCAGATCCGCCGCCGCTGGCAGGAGGACGAGTCGGGCATCCGGCAGACGCTCGTCATCGCCGAGCGCTGCGCGTTCCGCCTGCAGGACCTCACGCCGCGGCTGCCGCGCTTCGCCTTGCCGCCGGGTGTGGGAGAGGACGAATACCTCGCCCGGCTGGTCGAGGCCGGCGCCGACGAGCGGTGGGGATGGCGGCGCACGGCGCGGCACGACAAGCAGATCGAGCACGAACTCTCCCTCATCGCCAAGCTCGGGCTCGCGGGCTACTTCCTGGTGGTCTGGGACATCGTGCGCTTTGCGCGGCGCGACGGCATCCTCTGCCAGGGGCGCGGCTCGGCGGCCAACAGCGCCGTCTGCTACTGTCTGGGCGTCACGGCGGTGGATCCCATCAAGCTCGAGCTGCTGTTCGAGCGGTTCCTGAGCGCGGAGCGCAAGGAACCGCCCGACATCGACATCGACTTCGCGCACCGCGACCGCGAGCGCGTACTGCAGTACGTGTACGACAAGTACGGGCGCGAGCACGCGGCCATGGTGTGCGAGCACATCACGTGGCGCGGGCGCAGCGCGGTGCGCGACGCGGCGCGCGTGCTGGGGTTTTCGCCGCAGCAGGGGGACGAGCTGGCGCTGGTGGCGGATCGGTTCTCGGCGCAGCGGACGGCGGAGGCAATCAGAGGGAGGGCGGAGGGCGGAGGGCGGAGGGCGGATGAACCAACGGCCGACCATCCGCCCTCCGCCCTCCGCCATCCAACGTCCCCCGCCGACCCGTTCGCCCCCGAGATCGCCGACGCCATGGGTCCTGCGGGCCACTCCAAGCGGCAGGACGCGCGCGAGTTCGCCGACCGCGTGGGCGGGCACATGATGCCGGGCACGCAGGCGTATGCGCGGATGCGGGCGGAGCGGGAGGCGCACCGGAGAACCGGGACGGCGGAGGGCGGAGGGCGGAGGGCGGAGACGGCGACTGTAACGAAGGCCATCGCTCCAGCCGAGCATCCGCCATCCGCCATCCGCCGTCCGCCGTCCGCCATCTCCGTCCTCGCCGACATCGTCGCATCGCTCCACGAAGCCCCGCGCCACCGCGGCATCCACGTGGGTGGGTTCGTCATCACCGAGCAGCCGCTGCGCACCATCGTCCCCATCGAACCCGCGGCGATGGACGGGCGCACCGTCATCCAGTGGGACAAAGACGACCTCGACCCGGTGGGGCTCGTCAAGATCGACCTGCTCGGCCTCGGCATGCTGACGCTGCTGCAGGACTGCATCAAGTACGTGCGCGCCACGCGCGGCGTCACCATTGACCTCGCGCAGATCGACACCGGCGACCAGGCGGTGTACGACGACCTGTGCCGCGCCGACACGGTGGGGGTGTTCCAGGTGGAGAGCCGCGCGCAGATGAACACGCTGCCGCGCCTCAAGCCGCGCTGCTTCTACGACCTCGTCGTGGAAGTGGCGCTCATCCGCCCGGGGCCGATCCAGGGCGAGATGGTGCATCCCTACCTGCGGCGGCGCGCCGGCGAAGAGGCGGTGACGTATCCGCACCCGTCGCTCGAGCCGGTGCTCAAGCGCACGCTCGGCATTCCGCTGTTTCAGGAGCAGGGGATGCAGGTGGCCATCGTCGCCGCGGGCTTCACGCCGGGCGAGGCCGACCTGCTGCGCAAGGCGATGGGGCACAAGCGCAGCCACGAGCGCATGGCCGCCATCTGCGAAAAGATGATCGAGGGCATGAAAGCCAACGGCATTGCCGACGACGTGGCGCGCCGCATCTACCAGCAGATCAATGCCTTTGCCGACTACGGCTTTCCCGAGAGCCACGCGGCGAGTTTTGCGCTCATCGTCTACGCCAGCGCCTACCTGCGGCACTACTACGCGGCCGAGTATTTGTGCGCGATCCTCAACGCGCAGCCGATGGGCTTCTACAGCGAGGGAACGCTGGTGGAGGACGCCAAGCGGCACGGCGTGAAGGTGGCGCCGGCCTGCGTGGTGCGCAGCGGGTGGGACCACCAGATGATGTGCGCGGACGGAAAGATCGTGCGGCCGAAGGACGGGGTCGTGTTTACAACGGATGGCGGAGGGCGGAGGGCGGAGGGCGGAAACAACGCCCGTGCGGCTGACGGCGAAACCGATGCCCGTACGGCTTGCAGTGTACAGCGTAAAGCGTACAGCGGGAGTTCCCCAGCTGCGCCACCCGTCGTGAGACTCGGCCTCCGCTCGGTTCGAGGACTTGGTCCAGACGCCCGGGAAAGAATCGGCCGCGCCCGCGCCGGCGGCGCCTTCCGCTCCATCGACGACTTCGTGCAGCGCACGCGGCTCGACCGGCGCGCCCTGCGCCTGCTCGCCGAGTCGGGGGCGCTCGACGCGTTCGTGCGCGACGAGCCGGTGGCGCGACGGCGGCGCGTGGCGCTATGGAAGGTGCTCGAGGCGCAGCGCGGGAGCGGCGGGCCGCTGGCACTCTTTCCCGAGGTGGAAGTGCCGCCCAGCCTTCCCGCCTACACTGCCCCCGAACTCACCGAGGCCGACTACCGGCTTACCGGCGTGTCGCTGCACGGGCACCCCATGCGCCACCTGCGCGCATTGCTCAAGCTCAACGACGTCGCCACGGCCAAGGCGCTGCTGGAGCAGGGGCGCGACGGCCAGTCGGTGGGCATGGCCGGGCTCGTCATCTGCCGCCAGCGCCCGGGCACGGCCAAGGGGTTCGTCTTCCTGACACTCGAGGACGAGACGGGCATGGTGAACGTGGTGGTGACGCCGCAGGCGTTCGAGCGGCAGGCGCTGCTGATCTCGCGCACGCCGTTGCTGCTGGTGCGGGGCGTCCTGCAGGTGGAGCAGCGGGTGGTGAACATCCGGGCGCGGGAGTTCCTGCCGCTGGAGGGGGAGATCGAGGCGCGATCGCACGATTATCGGTGAATTGGAATTCGGATTTCGGAATTGGAATGCGAATTCGGAATTCGCACTGGATGACGGAATGGGATTCCGGAAGGACCGCCCGATGTCAATGTCCTGTCGGCTCACCCGTACCCGACGGCTCTGTGGTCGGTCGTGGGGTTGTGTGGTACTATTTGACCTTGCTCGTCGCCCCCCCTTTTGTTGCTGCCCCCTTGCCGAGAACGCCGTGACCACGCCCCCCGCAGACCTGGAACGCGCCACGCTCGGCGGCGGCTGCTTCTGGTGCCTCGAAGCCACCTTCGAGCGATTGCGCGGCGTCAGCAGCGTCAAGAACGGCTACGCCGGCGGCGCGCGACCGAACCCGACGTACGATCAGGTGTGCAGCGGCACCAGCGGGCACGCCGAAGTGGTGCAGGTGACGTATGACCCGCGGCAGATCACGTACCGTGACCTGCTCGAGATCTTCTTCACCATCCACGACCCGACGCAGCTCAACCGGCAGGGTCCGGACGTCGGCTCGCAGTACCGCTCGTCCATCTTTCCGCACACCGAGGAGCAAGCGGCCGCGGCACGCGCGGTCATCGGCGAACTGGTGGAGACGCAGGTGGTCGACCTGCCGATCGTGACGACCGTCGAGGAGAACGCCACGTTCTGGCCCGCCGAGTCCACGCACGACCGGTACTACAAGCGGCATCCCTTCCAGCCGTACTGCCTGGCGGTCATCGCCCCCAAGCTCCTGAAGCTGCGGGCCAAGCATGCGAGCAAGCTGAAGGACTGACGGGTTCGTCGCTCGTCCCAAAACGCACGGCATAGATTCACCGGACCGACTTTTGCGAGCGAGGGCCCGCTGATGTTTCGTTCCATCGATGACTTTGCAGCGGCGTGGCGCCATGAGACCGACAGCACGCTGAAGGTGCTGCGCACCCTGACCGACGCATCGCTGGCGCAGCGCGTCGTGCCTGGCGGACGTACGCTGGGATTTCTCGGGTGGCACATCACATGCACGCTCGCCGAGATGGGCGGCCACGCCGGCCTCGCCGTGGAGGGCCCGACAGACAAGAGCCACCCCGATGTACCCGTGCACGCGGCGGAGATCGCCCGGCAGTACGAGCGCGCGGCCGGCTCGCTGCTCGGCGCGGTCACGGCCGGATGGACCGACGCGCAACTGGGGACCCTGATCCCGATGTACGGCGAGGAGTGGCCCAAAGGCGGCGTGCTCGTGGCGCTCATCCGGCATCAGGCGCACCACCGCGGGCAGATGACCGTGCTGATGCGGCAGGCGGGTCTGCCGGTACCGGGGGTGTACGGGCCAGCGAAGGAGGAGTGGGCGGCAATGGGGATGCCGGCGCAGCCGTGAGCACCGCGCCCGGGCCGGATGCAGCACTGCCGCGCACGGCACCACTTCGCGTCCTGGCGGGGGCTGCATTCCTGATGGCCACCTCGGCCATCGGGCCGGGCTTCCTGACGCAGACCGCGACGTTCACGGAGCAGTTGGGCGCGAGCTTCGGCTTCGCCATTTTGCTCTCGGTGCTGTTCGACCTCGGCGCGCAGCTGAACATCTGGCGCGTGCTGATTGCGGGCGACCGCCGCGCGCAGGACGTCGCCAACCTCGTCGTGCCGGGCCTCGGTCACGCGCTGGCCGTGTTGGTCATGCTGGGCGGGCTGGCCTTCAACGTGGGCAACGTGGCGGGCGCGGGGCTCGGCCTGAACGTGATCTTCGGGCTGGACGTGAGGACGGGCGCGGTGCTGAGCGCGGCGCTCGCCATCGCGCTCTTCCTCGTGAAGGAGGCCGGGCGCGCGATGGACCGCTTCACCGTCGCGCTCGGCTTCGTGATGATCGTGCTGGTCGTGTACGTCGCAGTCGTGTCGCATCCCCCGTACGGCGAGGCCCTGCTGCGGAGCGTCGCGCCGCTGCGCGTCGCACCGCTGAGCATCGTCACGATCGTGGGCGGCACGGTGGGCGGGTACATCACCTTTGCCGGCGCGCATCGCCTGCTCGACGCCGGGCTCGGCGGCCCCGGGTCCGTGGGCGCGGCCACGCGCTCGGCGACGAGCGCCATCCTCATCGCGTCGCTCATGCGCGTGCTGCTCTTCCTCGCTGCGCTCGGCGTCGTCTCGCAGGGCACCGCGCTCGACCCGCAGAACCCGGCGGCCTCGGTCTTCCGGCTGGCCACGGGCGAGGCGGGCTACAAGGTGTTCGGCGTGGTGATGTGGTCGGCCGCCATCACGTCGGTGGTCGGGTCTGCGTACACCTCGGTGTCGTTCCTGCGCGGCATCGTGCCGCGCGCCAACGAGCGCTGGGCCGCGCTGGTCATCGGCTTCATCGTCGTCTCGACGATGGTGTTCGTGACCATCGGCCGGCCGGTGAAGGTGCTGATCGCCGTGGGCGCGCTGAACGGGCTGATCCTGCCGCTCTCGCTGGGCGTCATGCTCGTGGCGGCGAGCCGGCGTGTGGTCGTGGGAGAGTACAAGCATCCGCGCGCGCTGACACTCGCCGGCGCTGGGGTGGCCATCGCCATGGCCTGGCTTGGCGTGCAGACTCTGGTGCACGAACTGCCGGCCTTGATGCGATAGCCACGTCGCGCCGCTACCTTGCGTCGAGGAGGAGTCATGACCGTCCCAGCATTCGCCACCTTCGTGCACGCCGTGCTCGTACGCGATCTCCGAGCCCTGCGCCGAGAGGTCGAGGCCTACCCGGACGACGCGTCCGTGTGGGCCGTGCCCGAGGGCATCGCCAACTCGTGCGGCACGCTCGTGCTGCACCTCGCCGGCAACCTGCGCACCTATGTGGGGCAGCAGCTCGGCGGCGTTGCGTACGAGCGCGATCGGCCGCGCGAGTTCGCGGCGCGCGGGCTGCCGCGCGCCGAGCTGCTGCGCGACATCGACGAGACCATCGCCGCCGTGGACGCCGCCCTGCCGGCGCTGACGGCGGAGCGGCTGGCCGCACCGTTTCCGCTGGCGATCGGCACCGTGACGGTGAACGCGCAGGACTTCCTGCTGCACGTCGCGACCCACCTCGGCTATCACCTGGGCCAGGTCGACTACCACCGCCGGCTCGTCACTGGGTCGCCGGCGACGGTCGCGACGATGGCGCCCGGCGAACTCGCGAGCGCCGCACCGATCGCCGTGGCATGAAACGCCGGCTGGATGCGTTGCGCGCCCTTATTCACCGGCCGCTGGGTGAGTGGCTCTTCCTTGCGTTGCTGCTCGCGCTGGGCGTGAACTCGCTGTACAACGGCCTGACCGCCGACGCCTTCGGCGCGTGGGAGCAGGCCGTGCGGGCAGGCAACGGCATCATCGGCGCCGCGGCGATCGGCATCGCGACGGCCATCGTGGTCCGTCGGCGCTGGGGCCTTTCCCTGCTCTGGCTCTGCTCGCTGGCGATGATCTTCACGGGGTGCGCGGCCACCTGGAAGCTGGGCGGCGCACCCGTGACGACCGTTCTGGGCACGGCGATGCTCCTCGCGTTCGTGAGCGCTCTGCTCATCTGGTACGGTTCGCGTCGGTTGCACGCGGCGGTGACGCAGCAGATGTGGCCAGCGCTGGTCGACGAGCACGTGACGGCGGTGGAAGAGTACGTGGGCTCCATCGCCGCGATGAGCGGGCCGGCGTGGACGGCCCGGCGTGCGCCCGACGCCTGGTCGGCGGCGGAAATCACCGAGCACCTGGTGCGCACGTACGCGCAGTTCGCCGGCGAAGCACGCGGCAAGAACTCGCTGCGCGTGCGGGTGGCGCCGGTGCGGCGCCTGCTCATTCGACTGTTCGTCAAGCGCCGCCTTCTGGCGGGTGAGATCGCACCGCGCGCCCGGGCACCCCGTGAGCTGCGCCCCACGGGCGGGCCGGCCACGCCGGCCGACGGCGTGGTGATGTTCCGCGCTGCCAGCGACGGGTGCCTGCGCGACCTTGAAGTGCTTGCGAAGCGCCGGCCGTTCTTCCGGCTGGTGCATCCGTACTTTGGTGCCCTGCCCCTGTACGAGATCATGCAATTTTCAACGCAGCACATTCGCCACCACCGCCGGCAGCTGCCGACGTAGACCGGAGGAGCCGTGACCTCGCGCCGAGACGCCGTGAAGACCCTGGCCGCGCTGGCGGCCGCGGGATTGCTGCCGCGCAGTGCGCGCGCCACGCCGTGGAGTGCCGCGCCGTGGGGCGCTACCTCCATCGAACGCATCGGCGTGCAGCTGTACACCGTGCGCGCCGCCATGCGCGCCGACCCCGTTGCGACGCTGCGGGCGCTTGCGCAGATCGGGTTTCGGGAAGTCGAGTGGTGGGGCCAGTTCGGGAAGTCGCCGGCGGAGATTCGCCTGCTGCTCGATGACAACGGGCTTGTCTCGCCGTCGTGGCACGTCGGGCTCGAGGCCGTGCAGGGCGGCTTCGACGCCACCGCGGAAGCCGCGCACGTCATGGGCCAGACGTACGTCACCGTGGCGTCGCTCGACACCAGGACCATCAAGACCATCGACGACTGGAAGCGCGTCGCCGATGCCTTCAACGAGGCCGGGCGGCGGGTCCGGGCGGCGGGGCTGCGGTTCGCCTACCACAACCACGACTACGAGTTCACCGCGATCGACGGACAGGTTCCGATGGACATCCTGTACGCCGGCACCGATCCGGCGCTCGTCGCGCACGAGATGGACGTGTATTGGGTCACGGCGGCCGGGCGCGACCCGCTGCGCTATTTCACGCGTTTTCCTGGGCGTTTCGAGATGGTGCACGTGAAGGACTCCAAGGGTCCTCCCGCCAACACCATGACCGAGGTGGGCAGCGGCACGATCGACTGGAAGGAACTCTTCGCGCAGCGCGCCGTGGCCGGCATCAAGCATTACTTCGTGGAGCACGACGAGCCGGCCGACCCGATGGCAAGCATTCGGGTGAGCCACGACTACCTGAAGGCGCTGCGGTTCTAGCGTCGCCGAGGCGCGGCGGCGCGGTCCGCCGCCGCGCGCTGTGCGGCGAGTTGCCGCGCTACCCGAGCGCCTCCTCGAGCCGCGCGCACAGCGTCTTGAGCACCTTCACGCGGGCGTGGTACTTGTCGTTGGCCTCCACGAGCGTCCACGGGGCGCGGGACGTGGACGTGCGCGCGACCATGTCGTTGACCGCGTCCGCATACGCGTTCCACTTCTTGCGGTTGCGCCAGTCTTCCTCGGTGATCTTGAACGTCTTGAAGCTCACCTGTTCCCGTTCCTTGAAGCGGCGCAGCTGCTCTTCCTTGGACACCGCCAGCCAGAACTTGGCGACCGCCGTGCCGTGGCCGGTCATCTCCTCCTCGAAGTCGTTGATCTCGCCGTAGGCCCGCTCGTAGTCGTACGGTGAGCAGAAGCCCTCGACGCGTTCCACCAGCACGCGGCCGTACCACGAGCGGTCGAAGACGGCAATGTGGCCGTGCCGCGGCAGCTGGTGCCAGAAGCGCCAGAGATACGGATGCGATTTCTCCTCGCTCGTCGGCGCGGCAATGGGAATCACCCGCACCATGCGCGCATCCACGGCGCCCGTGATTCGGCGAATGGTCCCGCCCTTGCCGGCGGCGTCGTTCCCCTCGAACACGACCACGACCGAGCGCTCGCGGAAGCGCTTGTGCCGAGTCAGCTGGGCCAGCTGGCCCTGCCACTTCTCGAGCTCCTTCTCGTAGCGCGGCTTGGAGAGCTTCCTGGTGAGGTCGAGTTCGCTCAGCAGCGTGCGCTTGCCGTCCACCTCGGGGGCGCTGCTCGCCCGGGCGGGCGCCGGATCCACGACGCGCGGCGCGTCGAGGCGCGCGCGCAGGGCGCGCAGCAGTTCCTCGGCGACGAACAGTTCCCGGTATCGGCGGTCCACGCCTTCCAGCACCAACCAGGGCGCCAGCGCCGTGGACGTGTGGCGCAGGGTCCGTTCGGACACCTCGCGAAAACGGTCGTACTGCTCGAAGTACCGCTCGTCGACGCCCGCCACGCGCCAGGCGGTGTGCGGGTCCTTCTTGAGCTCCTTGATGCGGCGGCGCTGGGCGTCCTTGGAGAGATGGAACCAGAACTTGAGCACCAGTGCCCCTTCCTCGCCGAGCATGCGCTCGAAG
>JBBQZD010000057.1:0-13612 GCA_038208045.1 Gemmatimonadales bacterium
CGCGTACCCGGCGTTGGAGATCCAGATCTTCGTGCCGTTCAGCACGTAGTGCGTGCCGTCGGCGCTCGGGATGGCGGTGGAGAGCATGGCCTGTGCGTCGGAACCGGAGCCGGGCTCGGTGAGGCAGAAGGCGGCAATCAGCTCGCCCGTGGCGCACTTGGGCAGGTACTTCTGTTTCTGCTCCTCGGTGCCGAACAGCGTGATGCCCTTGCAGCCGATGGACTGGTGTGCACCGAAGTAGACGGCGAGCGCGGGGTCGGTCGCGCCGACCTCGCCGAAGATGCGGTTGAACACCATCGCGCTGGCGCCGAAGCCGCCGTACGCCTCGGGGATGTTCAGCCCCATCAGGCCGAGTTCGGCCATGCCGGCGCGCACGGCATCGGTGAACTTGCCGTCCGCGTCGTGCTTGTGCGGGTCGACCGTCTCCTTGGCCCAGCTGCGGAACGAGTCGAGGATCGCCGCCGCCGCTTCCTTGTCCGCCGCCGAGGGCGACGGGAAGGGGAAGATCAGGTCCTCACGGATTTCACCCGAGAAGATGGCCTTGGTGAACGACGGGTTATGGTCGGGATCGGCGAGGTGCGGTTCGTTGGACACGATGTGTTCCTATCGCTCGAGCGTGAAGCCAGGGTCGAGTGGCGGTCGCCGGGAGGCATTCGCCGCCGTTCACCCTGTAAGCTACATCCATTGCGTCAGGCGGGTGAGCATGGCCGTGGCGAGGCGCGTTGGCTCGTCGCGGGTGCGGCGCGGAGGCTGCGACGCGGGCGGCGACACGCGCGGCACGGACTATCGTCGGGGCGCATCGGGGCCAGGGGGAGTCACCGGAACGGATGGCGCAAAGCGGCTCCACGGGCCGGTACTCTTGCGATACAGCAGCTCGTCATGACCCTCGACGAGGAAGTCCCTGAGCGTGCCGACGAATTCGTAGCCGAGTCGCTCGTACAGAAGTTTCGCGCCATGGTTGAACGACGAGACGCACAGGAAGACGTTGGGCGACACCTGGCCGATGCGGTTTTCCGCAAAGCCGACGAGCTGCGCGCCGATCCCGAGTCCGCGCGCCCGTTCGGCGACGCAGACGGTCTGGATGTAGCCCGGAAAGGCCCCGGCCAGGTTCAACACGATGAAGCCGGCCACGCCGGTACGCTCCCGCGCGACGTACACCTCGCGCGTGGGGTCGGAGACCGTGGCCAGGCACCGGTCGTAGTCGCGGCCGAGCGTGATCCACGGCTCGGACGCGGACATCATCCTGGCACAGGCGTCGCGATCCGTGGCGTGTTGGGCGGGTTCGATGGTGAGGCGCATCGCCGGGACAGGGAAAGGGAAGGAACGTCACTAACGATACGGCGGCACGGACGCGGCGGCGAACGCGACCGGTGCCGTGAACCTTTCAGAACCATCTGCCGAGCGGTACGTTAGGCCGGTTCCCCACACCCCCATAGAGACGATGCCCTCTTCGATTCGTCGTTCGTGGCGTGCCGTGACGCTCGGCGCGCTCCTCGTGTCTGCCTGCGCACCGCTGCGTCACTACGCGCAGGGGTCGGGTTGGAAGCCGCTGTTCGACGGCACCTCCACGGCCGCGTGGCGCGGATACCAGCAACCGGCCATGCCCGCCGGCTGGCGCGTGGTCGATGGCACGCTGACCAAGGACGCGCCCACGCAGGACCTGATCAGCAAGGAGACCTTCGGCGACTTCGAGCTCGAGTTCGAGTGGAAGCTCGGCAAGGGGGGGAACTCGGGGCTCTTCTACCGCGCGACCGAGGAGTACGAGCACGTCTACTGGAGCGGCGCCGAGTACCAACTGCTGGATGACGTGAACAACACGGGCGACACGCCGCTCACCTTCGCGGGATCGATCTACGCCTTGTATCCGGCCGCCGCCGGCGCGACCAAAGCGTTCGGCGAGTGGAACACGGGCCGCATCGTGCTGAAGCAGGGGCACCTCGAGCACTGGCTCAACGGCACGAAGGTGGCCGAGGGCGACGTGGGCAGCGCGGACTGGGACGCGAAGGTCAAGGCGAGCAAGTTTGGCAAGTGGCCCCACTTCATGAAGGCGGCGCGCGGGGCCATCGCCATCCAGGGTGATCACCAGGGTCCGCTGGCGCTTCGCAACATCCGCATCCGCCCGCTCGACTGACCACGGCGCCCTCGCCACCACCGGTGTCCCGATGACCGCGACGCGCGCAAAGCTGATGGCGATGATGTTCCTCCAGTACTTCATCTGGGGGGTCTGGTTCGTCACGATGGGCACCTACCTCGGCACGACCCTCAAGTTCTCGGGCACGCAGATCGGCTATGCGTACGGGGCCACGGCCATCGCCGCGCTCGTCTCGCCGTTCTTTGTCGGCATGGTCGCCGACCGGTTCTTCTCGTCCGAGAAGATGCTGGCGGTCCTTCATCTGCTGGGCGCCGCGCTGATGTACGTGGCGTCGACGCGCACGAGCTTCGCGACGTTCTATCCGGTGCTCATCGGATATGCGCTGTGCTACATGCCGACGCTCTCGCTGACCAACAGCATCAGCTTCCACCATGTGAAGGACCCGGCGCGCGAGTTCCCGATCATCCGGGTGCTGGGAACGATCGGGTGGATCGTCGCCGGCGTCCTTGTGGGCTGGGTGCTCAAGGTCGAGGCCACCGCGCTCCCGATGCAGATTGCCGCGGCCACGTCGCTGGTGCTCGCACTCTTCGCGCTGGTGCTGCCGCACACGCCGCCCAAGGCGGCGGGGACGCCGTTCAGCGCGCGTGACGCGCTGGGGCTCGATGCCCTGCAGTTGCTGAAGCAGCCCGACTTCCTGCTCTTCGTCATCGGGTCGTTCCTGCTCTGCGTGCCGCTGCAGTTCTACTACTCGTTCGCAAACCTCTTCCTCAACGAGATCGGCGCGCCGAACCCCGCCCTCATCATGACGCTTGGGCAGGCGAGCGAGGTCGCCTTCCTGCTGGCGCTTCCGTTCCTGATGCGGCGCATGGGCATCAAGCGCATCATGCTCGTGGGCATGGGTGCCTGGGCGCTGCGGTACCTCGCCTTCGCATACGGCGATGCGGGCACGCACATGCCCCTGATCTATGCGGGCATCCTGCTGCACGGCGTCTGCTACGACTTCTTCTTCGTTGCGGGCCAGATCTACACCGATCAGCGCGCGGGCCCGAAGATCCGCGCCGCGGCGCAGGGTTTCATCAACTTCGTCACCAACGGCGTCGGCTACTTCATCGGGGCGTTCGTCTCGGGTGCCGTCGTGGACAGGTACTCGGTGGCCGCGGTCACCGCCGGCAGCGCCGTGTCGCACAACTGGCGCGCCATCTGGATGGTGCCCGCCGCCGGCGCCGCCGTGGTGCTCGTGCTCTTCGCCCTGCTGTTCCGCCCCGCTGCGAACGGCGCCCGCGCGCCTGCCGCCTCCTGAGGACTCCGCCCATGACCCCTCGCGACCCCGGAACCACGCCCGCCCCCGAAAGCCCGTCCGTCACCCGCCGCGAATTCGTCGAGACGACCTCGATGGCCGGCATGGCCTTCACCATCGTCAAGCCGCACGTGCTGGGCCGGCGTCACGTGGCGCCCAGCGACAAGATCAACGTCGCGTGCGTCGGCGTGGGCGGCATGGGCGGCAGCGACGTGCGCGGCTTCGGTGCCATGCCCGAGGTGAACATCGTCGCGCTGTGCGACGTGGATGACGTCGCCGCGGAGCGGAGTTACCGCGCCCAGCCGCAGGCGAAGCAGTACAAGGACTATCGCGAGATGATCAGCAAGGAGGCGAAGAACATCGACCTTGTGACGGTCTCCACGCCAGACCATCATCACGCGGCGGCCTCGATGCTCGCGCTGACGGCCGGCAAGCACCTGTACTGCCAGAAGCCGCTGGCCCGCACGGTGGCCGAGGTGCGCGCCCTGAAGGCCGAGGCGGCTCGGCGGCCCAAGCAGGCCACGCAGATGGGCAATCAGGGGCACGCCGCCGAAGGCACGCGGCTGATCCGCGAATGGGTCGAGGGCGGACTCATCGGCAAGGTCGTGGCGGTGGAGTTCTACACCAACCGGCCCATCTGGCCGCAGGGTATAAAGCGTCCGAGTGAGGCGCACAACGTGCCGCCGACGCTCGACTGGGAACTCTGGCTCGGTCCCGCACCGTTTCGGCCCTATCACCCGGCGTACGCGCCGTTCAACTGGCGCGGCTGGTGGGACTACGGCACGGGCGCGATGGGCGACATGGCCTGCCACATCATGGATGCCGCAGTCTGGACGCTCGGCCTCAAGTTTCCGGGGCGCGTCATTCCCGAGTCGTCGCAGCTCTTCGCCGAAACGGCCCCCAAGATGTCGCGCATCACGTATGAATTCCCGGTGGCCGGCACGATGAACGCCGTGGGCCGCAACGGCACGCTCTCGCTCGTCTGGCGCGATGGCGGCATCCTGCCGCCGCGTCCCGAAGGCTGGCCGCTGACGGAGAATTGGCCTTACAGCGACGATGGATTCCAGCTCTGGATCGGCGAGAAGGGCATGCTGCTCGCCGGCACGTACGGCGAGAATCCCCGCCTCGTGGACGCCGACGCCGACAAGGCCGTGAAGGCCACGCCGCTCCCCGTGAAGTACGCGCGCACGCGCGGCGTCTACGGCGAGCTGCTCGACGCCATCAAGGCCGGCGGCCAGCCGGGCTCGAACATCGCCGGGCACGCAGGCCCGCTCACCGAGATGATCGTCCTCGGCAACCTGGCGGTGCGGGGCGGGCGCGCCATCGAGCTGAACCCGCAAACGGGCGAGCTGCTCACCACGGGCATCAACCAGGAGTGGGTCACGCCGCAGTACCGCGCCGGGTACTCGTACTGATGTGCCATCGTTTCGCTGCCGCGGTACTCGCGGGACTCGCTCTCGTCGCATCGGGGGCCGGAGCGCAGGCCGCACACGGCACGCGCCACGTGCAGGGGCCGCCCGCGGTGCTCACGCCCGACGCGAGGCTCCTGCTGGCCGAGCGCGGCAGCGAGATGCGCGGCGTGGTCGAGCGATTCACCGCCGACCGGGACGTGCTGCTGCGCCGGTACCGGCAGCAGTATTCGGCGTCGCAGCGGGATGTCCTGACGCGCTTTTACGACGCCTGGACGGCGCAGTTGAAGAGCATCGATTTCGGCAAGCTCAGCCACGACGCCAGGGCTGATCACGTGCTGTTGCGCAACGACATCGAACAGGCGCAGGACGAGCTGCGGCGCGACACGAAGGTGTACGCCGACCTCGGGGCGCTGCTGCCGTTCGCCGACTCCATCTTTGCGCTCGAGGATGCGCGCCGACGGATGGAGCGCGTGGACGGCGCCGCCGCGGCGCGCACGCTGGCGTTCATCACCGCCAATGCCAACGCGTTGCGCACGACGATCGAGAACCCGCCCAAGGGCGATTCATCGTCCGCGAAGATCAGCAAGGTGGCGGCGTACCGCGCCGCCGAGGTGACGGCCACGGTGCGCACCACGCTGCGCGCCTGGCACCAGAACTACAACGGCTACGACCCGCTCTTCTCCTGGTGGACGGGCGCGCCGTACCGCTCGGCCGATTCGGCGCTCGGCAACTACCAGCGCGTGCTGCGCGAGAAGATCGTCGGCTGGAAGAAGGGGGATGACGAGCCCATCGTCGGACTGCCCATCGGGCGCGCCGCGGTCGAGACGAGCATCCGGCACGAGATGCTGCCGTACTCGCCGGAGGAGCTCATTGCCATCGCCGAGAAAGAACTGGCGTGGGGCGAGTCGGAGATGAAGAAGGCGTCGCGCGAGATGGGCTTCGGCGACGACTGGAAGGCGGCGATGGAGAAGGTGAAGCAGAGCTACGTGCCACCGGGCGAGCAGGTGACCATGGTGCGCGACCTCGAGTTCGAGGCCGTGCAGTGGATCCGCGACCACGACATGGTCACCATTCCGCCGCTCGCGCAGGACGTCTGGCGCATCGAGATGATCTCGCCCGAACGGCAGAAGACGTCGCCGTTCTTCCTTGGCGGCGAGGTCTTCCAGGTGGCGTACCCGACCGACAGCATGTCCGAGGAGGACAAGCTGATGGCGATGCGCGGCAACAACCCGCACTTCTCGCACGCCACGGCCTTTCACGAGATGATCCCCGGGCACCACATGCAGGGGTTCATGACGGCGCGCTACTACCCGTACCGTCGCGAGTTCAGCACGCCGTTCTGGAGCGAGGGCGGGGCGTTCTACTGGGAGACCATCCTGTGGGACAACGGCTTCCACGCCAGTCCCGAGGACCGCATCGGTGCGCTCTTCTGGCGGATGCATCGCGCCGCGCGGATCATCTTCTCGCTGAACTTCCACCTCGGCAACTGGACGCCGCAGCAGAGCATCGAGTTCCTGATTGACCGGGTGGGGCACGAGCGGGCCAATGCGACCGCCGAGGTGCGCCGGTCGTTCAACGGCTCGTACGGGCCGCTGTACCAGGTGGCCTACATGATGGGCGGGCTGCAGTTCCGCGCGCTGCACCATGAGGTGGTGGACGGTGGCAAGTTGACGAACCGGCAGTTCCATGATTTCATCTATACGCACGGGGCAATGCCCGTGGAGATGGTGCGTGTGCTCATGCTCGACCGGCCGCTCACGCGCGAGTACTCGACGCAGTGGAAGTTTGCGGCAACTCTGCCCCCGCCGGGAGGGAAGTAACTCATGACGGTGCATGTCGAGGCGGCAGTCGACTCCTTCGCGGGCGCCATGGCGGCGCAGGCAGCCGGCGTGCACCGCATCGAGTTGTGCGGGCCGCTGCATGACGGGGGCACGACCCCGAGTGCCGGGCTGATTGCCCGCTGCCTCGAACGCCTGCTCGTGTCGGTGCACGTGCTGGTGCGTCCGCGGGTCGGCGACTTCGTGTACACGGACGACGAGTTCGAAATCATGAAGCGCGACATCGCCGTGGCCAAGGAGCTCGGCGTCGACGGCGTGGTGATCGGCATCCTGACGCCCGACGGGGAGGTGGACGCCGCGCGGCTGGCCGAACTGCACGCCATCGCCGCGCCGATGCGCGTGGGGTTCCATCGGGCGTTCGACAGCGCGCGCGACCAGGACGAGGCGCTGGAGCTGCTGGTCTCGCTGCAGTTCGACACGATCCTCACGAGCGGCGCGGCACCCACGGCCGCCGAAGGGGCGGAGCGGCTGAAGCACCTCGTGCACCGCTCGAACGGTCGCATCGGCGTTATCGCGGGCGGGTCGATCACCGCCGCGAACGCCCCGGAGCTCGTGAAGGCGACCGGGGTGCAGATGGTGCACGGGCGGGCGTTTGAGGGGTTGCCGGCGGCAGTGGCCGAGGCCTGACACCGGGCCGTCCCGACCGCGAGAACGGCGCCTTGCGGCGCCGTTCTCGTTGCTAGCCCAACATCGATCGCAGCACGAACCCCACATTGGCGGGTCGCTCCGCCAGTCGGCGCATGTACCACTTGTACCAGGCGCTGCCATAGCTGATGAGCGTCTTCACGGTGCGGCCGTCGCTGCGCAGCCGGCGCTGGTCGGCGTCGCGGATGCCGTAGAGCATGTGGATTTCGTACTGCTTGTCGGCGACGCCGAGTGCCTTGGCGCGCGCGACCAGGCGGTCGAGCAGCGCAATGTCATGCGTGCCGAGGACGGGCAGGCAGTTGCCCGTGGCCGCCTCGGAGAGCATGCGGTCGGAAATGTCGAAGAACGCACGGTCGGTGTCGGCCTTCACCGGGAACGCCAACTCCGCCGGCTCCGCGTAGGCACCCTTCACCAGCCGGATGATCGGTGTGATGGGCAGCAGCGACTCGAGGTCCGCCGGGGTGCGGCGCAGGTAGGCCTGCAGGCAGACGCCGACCTTTGCGTGCCGCGCCTTGACGGCGCGGTACAGGTCGAGCGTGCGGTCCACGTAGCTCGAGTCCTCCATGTCGATCCAGAAGGTCTTGCCGATGGCCTCCGACCGGGCCGCGAGCGTGAAGAGGTGCGTGAGGCAGGTGTCGCTGGACAGGTCAAGCCCGAGCTGCGTGGGCTTGATCGAGACGTGCCCGTCGAGCCCCGAGGCCGCGAGTTGGTCGAAGAACCAGAGGTAATGGTCGCGCACGGCCTCGGCGTCGGCGGGCGACACGATGTTCTCGCCCAGCTTCGTGAAGACCGTGCCGCGCCCCTCGGCTTTCAGCAGCTGCGCGGCGCGGAGCGCGTCCTCCGGCGCTTCGCCCGGCATGAAGCGGCGCGTCGCGCGCTTCACGAAGGCGCGCTGCGAGGCCTGACGGTTCAGGAATGGCGAGGCCGCCATTTTCAACAGGATTGTTCGACCGAGACTCATGGCTTCCACGTCCCCCGCGCAACGTGCGGCTTGTAGGTAGCGAGGCCCCTCGGCGGGAAGGCGACCGTCTTGCCGCTCTCCGCGCTCTGGTAGGCCGTCATCAGCATCTTGACCACCTCGACGCCGTCGTCGAAGGTGAGCAGTGGTTCTTCTCGACCGAGGAAGACGTTCACGAAATGGCGGTCCTCGTCGGTGTAGCCGTAGGCCACGTGTTCCTGCGGCACCACCGGCATCACGCCCTGCTCCGCGTTCTGCTTCTCCACCAGGTCCTCGCCGGCGCGACCCGTAACCTCGCGGCTGAAGAAGAGCTGCAGGCCGCTGTCGAGCGAGTTCCACTTCATCGAGTACTCCGGGCCGAGCAGTTCCGCTGACAGCCGGAGGCCCGCGCCGACGAAACTCCACGACGTCGTGGCTTCGCCGATGACCGTCAGCCCTTCGGCCGTCTCAAACTCGATGAGCACGCTCGCGAAGTCTTCGGAGGGCCGTTTCGCGTAGTCCACCTCGGCGCCCATCATGCCCTTCAGCTTCTTCGCATATGCGGGGCGAGACCACTTGAGCGAGGCGATGTGCCCGGTGATCCGCTTCACCTTCAGGCTGCCGAGCGGTTCGCCGGGGCGGGTGAGCAGGTGGCGCACGACGAGGGCCGAGTGGCACATCATGTCGTTGAGCACGCCGCCGCCCTGCAGGTTGCCCTGCCAGAACCAGGGCATGTGCGGGCCGCTGTGCTCTTCGGCCGCGCGTGCGAGATAGGGCCGGCCGGTGGTGGCGGCGCCACGCGCCCAGAGCAGCTTCCGGCCGGCCTCGACGTGCGGTGCGAAGAGCTGGTTCTCGAGGTAGCCGGTTTTCAGCCCCACCGAGTCGACGAGTTGCTTCACACGCTTGGCTTCGGCGACGTTGCGCGCGAGCGGCTTCTCGCAGGCGATGCCTTTCAGTTCACCCTTGCCGCGCCTGATGGTGTCGACAATCTCCTCGACATTCTCGATGCGCGCCTGATTGGGGCCGGTGAGCCAAATGGCGTGGATGGCCGGGTCGGCCACCATCTGCGCGATGCTGCGATACGGCTGGGCGGCGCCGACATTCAGCGTGCGCGCGAGCGCCGCCGCCGACTGCGCGTGCTTCGCGTTCGGACTCCATACGCCGAGCACGTCGGCATCGCGCACGCCGACCCAGCCCTGCATGTGGAAGCGCGCGTTGAAGCCGGAACCGATGAAGCCGACACCGAGACGGGAGGTCATTGGCTGGGGCAGGGAATGAGCGGAGTGAAGGCAGGGAAAGAAGGCAGGGTAATTATCGCTCCGGTTCCCGGTCGTCCGCCATCCGCCCTCCGCCCTCCGCCCTCTAGAACCTGTCCAGATCCTTCGCCACCACGAGCGTGCCGGTGAACCCGCCGCGCCGCACGCCCGCGACGACCTCGTCCATTGGACCGCCGAACCGCAGCACGTGCGACAGAAGCAGTTGTTTCGGTTTGGCACGGGCCGCAATTGCGCCGAGTTCTTCGTCGGAGGTGTGAGACTCCTTGACGTACTGCGGCCAGAGTTCGCCACCCGGGCGTCTCTCGGGCGCCACGCGCCGGCTGTCGTACACTTCGTGCACCAGCAGGTCGACGCCGCGCGCCGCCTCCTCGAGCGCCGCGCTCGGCGCGGTGTCACCGCCGAGCACGATTGATCGGTCGGGCGTGTCAATGCGGTAAGCGAAGGCCACCGGCCACGCCTCATGCTGTACGGGAATGGCGCGAATTCGCACGCCGGCGGAATCATACACCAGTCCGCCGGTGCTCTCCGTCACGGTCACGCGCTCGCCCTCGCGCTGTTGACGCTGCAGTCCGGTGGTGCGAATCACGATGTCCTCGATCCACGCGGCCTGCAGATGCCCAATCATCGCATCGGTGCCCGGCGGGCCGATCACCCGCAGTGGTCCGGCGCGACCCATCACCCACGTCGTGTGGATGACGTCGGGCATGCCGATGGTGTGATCGCTGTGCAGATGCGTCAGGAAGACGGCGGTGAAGCCATCAATGGGCAGGCCGGCCGCGGCGACGCGCCGCATGACGCCCGCGCCGGCGTCGAACAGGAAGACGCGCGAGCCGTACGTGACGGCGTAGGCGGGGCCGGAACGCTCCGGGTCGGGAATCGGTGTGCCGCTGCCGAGGATGATCAGGTGCGTGGTGTTGGTGGTGTCGCGCGGCGGCATCCCCGGCATGACGCGCTGCCCCCGGCCGACGGCCGGGAGTAGCGCCATGGCGACGAGTCCCGCGGCGCGGGCGAACGGGGTGCGGAAAGGCATCATTGGAATTGTAGCACCGGCAAGCGCCTCCCGACCGCGCAACCGCTACCCGCGCCGCCCCGGTACGTGCATCGACGTCTTGTACGAGACGCCGATCTTCTTGAGCACGGGCTCCGGACAGCCCAGCCACTCGCTCATCGTGATGTTGCCCTGGTAGCCGAGGTCCTTGACGCCCATGCGGCTCGACCAGAACCCGCTCGATGTGAGGTCGCGGAAGCGGGTGAAGAACTCAACCCCTGGCTTGAGCGCCGCCGGTGCGGTCTTGGGAAAAGCGACGTCGTTGAGCACCTGGCGTTGCTGTGCCAGTGAGGCCTTCACCCAGGTGCGGCGGAACCGACGCTTGCTCTCGGCGTCCAGCCACTTAAGCCCGTCACGCATCCACGGCTGGCTCCTGGGATTCTCGTTCATGATGAAGTCCATGAACTCCGGCACCAGGGCATCGGTGGCGCTGCCGGACCGCTCGTCGCTCGGAATCACGTGATCCGCCAGCGAACGCACCATCGACCACTCGGCTGCGGAAAAGAAGGCCGGCCGGAACTGCGGCGCCGTACCTTGCGGTGCCACGCCCGCCGCGAGTTCCGCGGCCCGCGCGATTTCCGGCGCACCGAGCCCCACCGCGGCCAGCGATGCCGCGGCCAGCAGCTTCACGACATCGCGCCGTCCCGGATCGCCGTCATCCGCCATCAGCCGTCCGCCATCTGCCTTCGTCATAGCTCCCCCGCCTTTCGCTGCCGCGTGATGTAGTCGGCGGTGCGCCACGCAAGCGCCAGGATGGTCCACGTCGGGTTCTTGTCGGCCTGGCTCACGAACGGCCCGCCGTCGGCGACGAACAGGTTCTTGCAATCCCACGCCTGCTGGTGGCTGTTCAGGGCGGACGACCCGGGGTCGTTCCCCATGCGCACCGTGCCGATCTCGTGGATGATTGAGCCGCCGTTCGATATCCCGTACCCCTTCTCCTTGCCGGGCATCGGGCTGAAAACCTCGCCGCCCATCTCGGCAATGAGCCGGCGGAACGTCTCCTGCATGTGCTTCACCTGGTTCGTCTCGTGGTCGCTCCACTTCCAGTGGAACTTCAGCACCGGAATGCCAAAACGATCCTTCGTGGAGGAGTCGATCTCGCAGTAGCTGTCGGCATTCGGGATCATCTCGCCGCGCCCGGAGAAGCCGACGGTCGCGCCGTAGAACCGGCGGTAGTCACTCTTGAGCGCGCGGCCGTAGCCGCCGAAACCGGGGTAGTTCTCGATGCCGCCCATGAACCCGTAGCTCGGCTGGCCCAGCCCGCCCCACACCTCGATGTGGTACCCGCGCGGAAAGTCGAGCTTCTTGTTGTTCAGCCACCAGGGCATGTAGATGTGCCCGCCGCCCACGCCGTCGCAGTTGTGCTCCACGTGGTTGGTGAGCTTCGGGATGTACCCGGCCACGTCGGTGCCCGTGCTGTCGGTGAGATACTTGCCCACCACCCCACTGGCATTGGCCAGGCCGTGGGGAAAGCGCGACGACGTGCTGTTCAGCAGGATGCGGGCGCTCTCGCAGGCGCTGGCAGCCAGCACGATCACGCGCCCCTTCACGTGCATGTCCTTGCCCGTCGTCTTGTCGATGTAGCTGACGCCCGTGGCCTTGCCCGTATTGTCCACCGTCACCTCGCGCGCCATCGCGTCGGTGATGATGGTCAACCGTCCGGTCTGCTGCGCCGGAAAGAGCAGCACGTTGGGCGACGTGAAGTTGGAGTTGGTCATGCACCCGCGGTTGCACTGCCCGCAGTAGTGGCACGGCGCGCGGTTGTTGATCGACTTGGTGATGATCGAGAGGCGCGCGGGGATGCACCAGACGCCCAGCCGGTCCGAGGCGTCCTTCACCATCATCTCGTAGCAGCGGGGCCGCGGCGCGGGCTGGAAAATGCTGTCGGGATGGTTCGGCAGGTTCTCCGTCGAGCCGAAAATGCCGATGAGCCTGTCGACCTTGTCGTAGTACGGCGCGACGTCGGCGTACGTGATGGGCCAGTCATCCCCGAGCCCGTCAATGCTCTTGCGCCGGAAGTCGTCGGGGCCAAAGCGGAGCGAGATGCGTCCCCAGTGGTTGGTGCGCCCGCCGAGCATCCGTCCGCGCCACCAGTCGAACTTGGTGCCCTCGGCCTTCGTGTATGGCTCGCCGGGCACCTGCCAGCCGCCGACGCAGGCGTCGAACTCGCCGAACGGCCGCTCGGGCGTGGAGCTGCCACGCCGGGGCGAGTCGTACGGCATCTTGAGCATCTTCGAATCCTTGACGTTGTCCCACCACCCGCCGGCCTCGAGCATCAGGACGCTGGCGCCGGCCTGCGTGAGCGCGTGCGCGGCCATGCCGCCCCCCGCCCCCGAGCCGACGATGACGACATCGTATTCGAGACGTTTTGGCTGAGTCAACATGCAGGCGAAAATGCCGCGTGCGGCGCGGTAACGCCAGCGCGAGGCGATCGGTGCGGTCGATCAGCGTGCGTCCAGTCCCCCCCTCTCCCGGTGCGCCGATTGCACTTACCGAACGGCGCCGGAATGCTGCAAGTTGAATTCGACGCGGGAGGGGACATGTTCGAAGATGCGGAACTCGGCCACCTGGTCGACAAGGCGACGTTCGACGAGCGCGTGCCGGCGCTGCGGTCGGCCCTGCTCGAGGCACAATTCGCGCTGAAGGACACACCGAAGTTCCCGGTGATCCTGCTGGTCGGTGGCGTCGAGGGTGGCGGGCGCGGCGAGACGGTGAACGCGCTCACCTCGTGGCTCGACCCCCGGCACGTCGAGGTCAATGGCTTCGGCGAGCCCTCCGACGAGGAGCTCGAGCGCCCGCGGATGTGGCGTTTCTGGCGCGCGCTGCCGCCAGCGGGCAAGATCGGCGTCTTCTTCGGCTCGTGGTACACCTTCCCGATCCTGCAGGCCGCACTCGGCAAGGGGCGCGCCCGGTGGGCAAAGCTCGACCGACGCATCGAGGAAATCGTGCGCTTCGAGCGCATGCTCGCCGCCTGACACGCATGTGCCGCGGCGCAACGCCGCGGCAATCACAAATTTCTCTCCAGCCAGCGCAGCGCCACGGTTTGCAGCTCAGCGTCGTGCTGGA
>JBBQZD010000058.1:0-13463 GCA_038208045.1 Gemmatimonadales bacterium
CGCGTGGCGGTCGAACTGTCCTTCGGCGGCATCGAGCAGTGCGCGTACGGCGCGCGCCGGGCCCGTCTGCGACAGCGCAGTGCGCCGGCGCGCCGTCACGGGCACGCCGAGCTGCTCGAGCGCCTCGGCCATCTGGCCCACGGCCGGGCGCGCCTCGCGCGGCACCACGGCAATGCGCGCGGGGTTCACGCCGCCGTCAATGAGCTGCCGCACGCGCACGGCGATGATCTCGATTTCGCGTGCGGCGTCGGGGGCCTGCAGCAGCGTGACGTTGCTCGCCGGCGTCGTGGCGCCGCTGAACAGGACGGTCGCCAGCGTGGGCTCGCCATTCGGCGTCTCGGTGACGGCGTGCAGGTTGGCGGGGAGCGCGAGCAGGTGCGACGTGTAGATGCTGATGGTGTCGAGCGCGGGCGAGTTGCGCAGCGCGCCGAGCAGCGGGCGCCAGCCGCCGCGCAGGTCGGCGAGCCCCACGAACCGAATGTCGCGACGCCCGCCGAGCCGGTCGGCGAACTCGCCGGGCGCGCCACTGATCTCGGCGGCAAGTCGAACGAGCGCATCGCGGCCATCCACGGCGCCGAGCGCGCCGAGCCGGGCGTGCCACGCCGCGTAGATGGCGGCGAGCGCGGCGTCGCGTCGCGTTTCGAAGGCGTCGCGGTCGAGACGCTTGCTCAGCGCCGCGGCGAAGTCGGCGGGGGCAATGCCCTCGCTGACCAGTTCGCCTATTAGCCGGTCAATGGGCGGCACCCACGGCTCCACCGCGCCGCCGCGGTCGAAGGTGCCGGCGCCGTGTGTGGCAATGAGTTCGGTGAGCAGGGCCGAGCGCTGGGGCGCGTCGAGTGCGGGGCGCGTGTCGCGGCTGAAGCGCGCGGCGAGTTCGGCGAAGACACAGACCGTCGGGTCGAACCAGCCCGCGACGCCGCGCGCGGCGGCGAGGCGGTGCAGGTCGTCGCGCAGGCCGCCCTGCCGGAAGAAGAGCCAGGCCCCGAGGGTGGGCCACGGGGCCTGGCTGCTGCCGGGTGCCAGCGGAAAGAGCCCCTCGACGGCGCGGTCGAGCAGCAGGGCGGGGTCGAGCGCGACGACGAGACGCAGGGTGGCCATGGATTCAACTTATGAAATGGCACTGACAGCGGGAATGCGGGGTGGTGCGTGCCGCGCCCGACCCACCGCGATCGGGCGCGACGGTGGCCAGCTCCTCCTCGATGCGATGCTGCATGGCGCGCAGGTCGGCGGTCTGCTCGCCGTACGCGCTGCGGCTGCCTAAGGGTTACATAGCGTAATAGCGCCCCACGCCAAGTGGTTGTATAGTGGAACGCCTGCCGTTCCCTCCAGGCAGTCCCGTGGAGAGCGCGGCAGGCCAGAAGCCCCCACTCAGCCGACCCCGTCGGCGGAGCCGTCCCGATGCAGACGCGCTCAAGAACGACGCTTGGTCTTGCCCTGGTCGCCGTGCTGGCCCTCGCCGCCGGCATCATCGCGACCATGTGGAAGATCGGCTTCCTCTCCTTCACGGGTTCCGATCCGAGCTCGAAGGTCGTGGCCGCGGCCTTGGCGCTGGTCGGGACCTTCGCCGCCGCGGCGGTCACGATGGTGGGGCTCGTCCTGAAGCACGCCATTGACGAGCAGACGTTGCGCCAGCACGAGGCAGAGTCGGACCGCGCGGAGGCGACGCAGCGCGACGGCGCCCTGTTCATGCTCGCGACCTTCGACCAGCACGAACTGGCGCTGCAGCTCGCCAGCGACCTGCTGGCCAAGTCGGAGCTGAGCCCGGGCACCGCCTGCATCATCATGGACCGCGCGCTGGTGCGCGGAGACGAGAACGCAAGGAACTCGCCATCGGCTGGAGTGAGGAGACGGACGCCTCGCTCAAGGTCTTTCAGGGGTCCGTGTTGCACCGCGTCCTCGCCGCCGTACCGTCGGTCACGGGACACCTGAGGCATCCTCGGCAACGCATTGACGTGGCCGCGATCCGAAACGCCGTGAGCGACGCCCAGTACGCGACGGACTGCCACGGGACCTTGATTCCGCGGCTCAGTGAATGGGCCACCGCCGTCGAGCGGCACACGCCGGGTGGAGCACCGCCAGCGAAGCCCTCGAAGAAGCGCGCGGCAGCTGCGAAGCAGCCCGCGTCACACACGAAGAAGCACGCGTCACCATAGATGTCTTTTGCAGTCTGAACCCCCCAGGAGGACGTGATGCAAATCGATGGCATCAACTCGCTCGCCTCGGTGACCCTCGCCGGCAGCCTCGCCATGGAACGCCTCGTCGTGATCTTCAAGACGACCTGGCCGTGGCTCGCATCGCCCAAGCCGCCCAAGCCGGGCGAGAGCGAGATGCAGTCCGACCGCTGGCGCCGTCGCGCGGTGCTCTCTGTGGCAATTACTGCGAGTCTCATCACGGCAGTACTGATCGGCGAAGGAACGCCCTGGTACACGCGCACCATCGCGACGGGCACGGTGAGTCTGCCGTGGTACCTGTTCGCCCTCATGATCAGCGGTGGCTCCGCCTTCTGGACCAGCGTGGTGGGCTACGCGAGCGCGGCGAAGGACGTGCGCACGCAGGACAAGCTCAACGCGCAGGCGGCGGGCGCCGCGCTCGCCGCGGCAACCAGCGGCCCACCGGCACGCGTGGTCAACACGCTCTGACGTTCACCCACACACTGTCTGCCCGGAGAGATCGTGCCGACCATCGTCTATCTGGTGCACGGAATGGGGTGCGGCACCGCCGACGGAAAACCGGCCGGTGAAGCCTGGAGCGCCGCGCCCGTCGACGCGGTGAAGTGGATTGCCAAGACCTGCAAGCTGGCCACGCCCATGGTGCTCGACCCGGTGCCGGCCACGCCACCGGCGGGCAGCGACGACCCGAAGGCCCTCTGGATCGTACCAGTATCGTATCACTCGGTGTTCGACGACTTCCGGAGGACGGCCATCGATCGCCGCGCCGCCGTCAGGAGACTCGGCGTCGCGGGTCTCCTGGACGCGCAGATAGACCAGCTGGCGAGCACGGATTTCTTCTGGACCAAGTGCCTCGACGTCCTGCTCTGGTGGGCCGACACGGCACAGGCGCGCCCGAACGCAACGGCCCTGATTCTCAAGGCCATCACGCAGGCCGACCAACTGGCGCACGACGTGCCGGGCGCGACGGTCAGTCGCATCCTCGTGTCGCACTCGCTGGGCAACGCGGCCACGACCTACGCCCTGCGCCACCTGGGAACCGCACCGGAGTGGGGCAACGTCGGCAGTTTTGCCCTCTGGACCTCGCTGGCCAACGTGGCGCCATTCCTCATCCAGACCCCCGACGTCTACGCGCCGCCGCTGCTGCCCGGCCGGAGCGCGACCCTCGTCAAGCTGATGGACACGGTGCATCACGAAGCCGATCCTATTCCCTGGCTGCTCCCGTGGAACGCCTGGCATCCGGAGCACGCGGGTGTCGAGTGGAAGGCCGCATGGATGGCTCAGCAAGCGGCCGGTCGCGTTCGCATCATGGAGACGCAGAAGGTCAAGGCGCCGATGCAGCGCACGCCGTCCATCACCGACGTGCACGGCTTCGCCAACTACCTGATGGCGCCCGAGGTGGCCATCAGGTTGGGCGCGGCGATGCACGGCGGTGCGTTCACGGCCGCCGAACTCGCGACCATCAACATGCCCGGCGCTTGCAGCACGTTGCCGGAGCTGACGTGCGCGCGCACGGCCGACGCCCTGGCGCAGCTCAAGCAGGCGACGGCCGACTTCCGGACGCTGCTGCCGCCCACTGACCCGGCCCTCCTGTCGTCGGGCTGGTTCCAGCGCCTCCTGCGCGCTGCGGAACTCCTCTTGGGCGCGAGCGGACAATGCTGAGCACGGTTCGATGGACGGCGACACTCCTGACGGGGGCGCTGCTGTGCGCCACGGCCACACTATCGGGCCAGAGCCCGACGGCAGCCGAGTGCGTGAATGGCGAGGCCGGGCTCACGAGTGGGGCGAGCGCCGCCGCGCGCAGTGCGCTCACGCGAGTGCGCTGGCGCGATGCGTACCAGGACGTCACGGGCATTCAGGCGAAGGCGGGAACGCGCGCGGCGTTCGATTCGATCGTCGCCCGCAGTGAAGTGCTGCTCTCGGCGACGACGCGCGGCGAGCCGACGCCGCTCGACAGCGCGGTCGGCGTGCTGCTCGCGCGCTTGCAAGTCGCTCGACGCGAGCTGGCCGCGCACCTCGCCAATGACTCGCTGCGGCTCAAGAGCTCGTTCGACATGTCGGGACTCGAGATGGAGCGAGACCTGCAAGTCGCGGGACGCGCGCACCTCGGCTTCGACGTCAACGTCGATTTCGACAGCGTGCCCGACGTGGCGTCGGCCATCTGCGCGAGCGCCGGGGCCGCGCACGCCTACGTCCGCTACCTGTTGAAGCCGCAGTTCACCGCCATCGCGAAGAGCTACGCGGATGCGTCAGCCCACTGGGAGATGTTCGTCCACGACGGCTACTCGATGACCTTTCTCGAGCGGATGGCGGCGTCGTGCCGCTTCGGGTCGCTGCTGTGGATCGTGAGCCCGCTGCGCAATTGCTCGAACAGTCCGGACCGGTCGCTCGAACCGCCGCGCAACCAGGTGGTCTTCGCGCATCCCAGCGCGGCGCTGGCTCCGCTCTTCACACGCGACAGTCTCTGGCGTGAGATGGTGATCGTGGAGTGGTACGGCCTGATGCATCACGCGTATGGGGCGACCCGGATGCGCACGGTGGGCGCGTCGGTGGCGTGGAGCTACCCGTCGGCGGGCCGAAGCCGGCCGGGCGTGGTGGTGCGCACGCCGTGGGGTTCGCTGGGCGCGTTCGATCGCGGGGCGGGGAAAGTGTACCTGGCCGTGAGCAGTGACGTGCTGGTGCACGTGCCGGCGATCAGGAACGCCGCGCGTTCGCTGAAGGTGGACGCACTCCGACGTGCCACGTCCACCATTGCGGAGAAGTAGCGTCCGGCGGCGGCGCGCCCGGACCTTTCTGCCGGCCCGCCCATCGGTGCATACTCTGGGCAGATCCCAGCCCTACCGCAGGCCGCATACCTCTCCCGGAACTCTCATGCGCCCGACGCTCGTCGCCATTCGCTGCACGGTTCTTGCCCTCGCGGTACTCCCCGCCATCGCGCGCGCGCAGAAGCCCGCGAAGCCCGGCGAAGTCCCCGCCGCCATCGCCGCCATCAAGCAAGCCGACCTCACGCGCGACCTCTATGCCATGGCGTCGCCGGCCATGCGCGGCCGCGAGGGCGGCACGCTCGACGAACTGCGCGCCTCCATCTGGCTCGCCGAGCAATACCGGCAGATCGGCCTCACGCCGATGGGCGAGGACGGCACGTACTTCCAGTGGTGGAACATCACCCGCACGCGCGTGTCGGTTACCGCGAGCCGCGTGAGCATCGGCGATCACGCGATGACGCTCTTCGGCGACATCATCGCACTGGGCGTCGTGCCCGCCGAGTCGGCGGGGCAGGTGGTGTGGATTGCCAACGCCGCCGACACCACCGTGGACGTGCGCGGCAAGATCGTCGCCACGCCGCTGCTCGCCCCCGACCGCGCCCGCGTGCGCGCCAACAGCTATCCGGAACCGGTGCGCTACGCCGACGCGGCCATCAGCGGCACCACCGCCCGCTTTGCGCGGCGGGGTGCGGCGGCCATCATCCTCGTGGCCGACGCGCGGTGCGACAGCGCCTTTGGCGCCATCTCGGCCATGCGGGTGCGCGGCTCGTATGACGTGGATCACGCCGTACCGCGCTCGGCCACGGGGTCGGACCGCGTGGCGCCGCCGCCCGCGCTGGGCACGGGCCCGACGCCGGCCTTCCTGGTGCGCGCCGCCATGGCCACGACGCTCAGCTGGGGGCCGGCCGCGGAGCTGCACGTGCAGCTCGAACGCTTCGAGGTGCCCTCGGTGAATGTCGTCGGCGCCGTGCGCGGCACCGACCCGAAGCTGCGCGACGAGTACGTGCTGTTCAGCTCGCACCAGGACGCCAACGGGGTGCGCTTCCCCGTGGACGGCGACTCCGTCTGGTACGGCGCCGACGACAACGGCTCGGTGAGCGTCGCCGAGTTGGCGGCGGCCCGCGCGTTCGTGAAGCAGCCGGGCAAACGATCGGTGCTGTTCATTAATCAGGGCTCCGAGGAGCGCGGGCTGCTGGGGTCGCGCTACCACGCGGCGCATCCGGTGGTGCCCATCGGGCAGATCGTTGCCGTGCTCAACGGCGACATGATCGGCCGCAACAACCCCGACTCGGCGGCCCTGCTGGGCGTGCAGCCGCCGCACCGGAACTCGAGCGAGCTGGTGGCGATGGCGCTCCGCGCCAACGAACTGACGGGCAAGTTCACGCTCGACTCGCTCTGGGACCGGCCCACGCATCCGGAGGGGTGGTACTTCCGCAGCGACCACGTGCCGTACGCGCGCCTGGGCGTGCCGGCCCTGATGTACACCACCAACCTGCACGACGACTACCACACGCCGGGCGACAGCCCGGAGCACATTGACTACGCCAAGCTGACGCGCATGGCGCAGTGGATGTACCTGACCGGGTGGTTCGCGGCGAACGCGCCGGTGCGGCCGGCGGTGGATGCGGGGTTCCGGCTGGAGCGGTGAGGATTTGCGCCGCCGGCCCCTGGCCTGTGCGCTCGCCGAGGGCCAACTGACGCTGGTCCGCGCCGTTCGTACCAGCGTATCCCCTACGCTGACGTGAGGCGTTCACCCACACGCGCCCTTGGCATTGCTCTTCCGCGTCCTCTCGCGGGCCGTCGCGCTCGGTATTGACGGCGCTCTGACGTGCCGAGCGCACTTTGGCGTTGCGTGGCGCGCATGAACAGAGGGTGCGCCCGCGTGATGGCACAGTTGCTGATCGGAGCAGCGCCGCTGACAAAGGCACCCCGGCCGCGAGGCCGGTCCGCAAAGCCGAGGATCTCTCGAAGATCGCCCGGTCTCCATGAAGCCCTGCTCTGCCTACCCCACTTGGCCGAACTCGTCTGGCCGAAAGGAGAGCATGCTCATGGCACGGAATTGGTCGCATTTGATGGCGGTCGGACTCATCGCCACGGTCTTCGCGTGTGCAAAGGATGAGTCGCCGGTAAGTCCGGTGGTGGGGCGTACGCGTTTCCTGCCGTTGGCTGATCCGTGCACCGTCACGTGTTACGTGGACGCGGTGAACGGCAACGACGCGAACGGCGGCGCCGTCGCCGACCCGAAAAAGACAATCCAGGCTGCGCTCAACCAGGTCAGCGCTGGTGGCACCGTCCGCGTGTTGCCAGGCACGTACAACGAGGCGGCGCCGAACAGCGCGCCGACGAGTCTCGGCGGCACCTACCAGTTCGGATTGTTCTTTTCGTCATCCAAGGCCGGCATCACCCTCATGGGTGTGAGCTCGACTGATGTGCCGGTCACCGACGGTACGGCCACACTGGCGACCATCAACACCCAGGCGACGAACAACTTCGGCACCAGCGGCGTCTTCGTGGAGGCCGCCAACACGACCATTCAGGGCGTGGCCATTGGCCCCAATGCGGCAGGCGACAACAAGACCATTGAGGTGGTGGCGGACAACTTCACGCTGCGCAACGCGAAGATCGCGGTGCCAGAGGGAGGATCCGTCTACATCAATGATTTCTCGGCGGCCGGCGACGTGGTGAAAAGTTATCACCTCGTGGGCAACCAGTTGACCGGCGGCACGAGCATTGACATCTCGAGTGGCGCCGGATTGACGGGCCCGGTAAGCGGCCGGGAGATCCTCGGCAACACCTTCGACATGGACGGCGCCGGCTGGAACGCCATCAGCTTCAACGGCTCCGGCACGGGCGTGGAGTGGTTCACCAACTCGGTCGGCGGCGCCATCATCAAGAGCAATTCGTTCAGGAACGGCGGCCTGCAGTACATCCGCGCTCGTGGCACCTACGACAACACGCAGTTTGCCTGGGCGTCCTACTTCACCGACAACACCTTCGACAAGGCGACCGTCGCCCTCGCCAATGCCGGCACCTTCAGCGTGCAGACCTACGCGTACACCAGCGGCCCGACCTACAACTTCCTGAACGTGCGCCGCATCGGTGTGACCATCCAGGGCGAGATTGACCACACCGTGTCGGGCAACACCGTGCTGGCGAAGTCGGGTGTCTACACCGAGCAGGTGACCATTGATCACAGCCTCGCGCTCAAGGGCGCCGGCGCCGCGACGACCACCATTCTCGCTCCCGCCACGCTTCCCAGTGCCGCGCAGGCAACCTCGGCTGTCGTGCTCGTGTCGGGCTCGGCGGCGGTGAACGCCGAGATCACGGGCTTCAGCGTCAGCGGGCCTGGCCCGTCGGGATGCGGCAGCATTCGCGCCGGCCTGTTTGTGCGCGATGGCGCCAGGGCCAACATCCACGACAACAACATCAGCGACATTCGTGACAACCCGTTCAGCGGCTGCCAGAACGGCGTCGGGATCCTGGTCGGCCGGAATTATTGGAGCACGTCCGGTTCGGCGGTGATCACGAACAACGTGATTGCCGGTTTCCAGAAGGGTGGCATCGTGGTGGACAATGACGGTTCGGTGGCCACGATCCAGGGGAACACGGTGACGGGCTTCGGTCCGACGAACATCACGGCGCAGAACGGCATCCAGATCAGCCGGGGCGCGACGGGTACCGTAACCGGGAACACGATTTCCGGCATCAACTACACCGGCGCGTACTGGGACGCGTGCGCCATCCTGCTGTACGACGCCGGCGGAGTCGGGATGAACAACAACATGTTCCGAAACAGCAACAAGAACCTGTGCAACGCCGGGCGCGGGGGCGGCAAGGCCAGCGCCACGCCGTAGCCGGAGTGCATTGCCGCGCGGGCAGGCGGTGAAACAATGATGTCTGAGGGCGCCCGGCAGACGATGCTCTGCCGGGCGCGCTCAATTGCCGGCGCAGCCCCGACGCGTCGGACCCTTTGAGGCCACAGATTACGACGTCAAGTGGCTGGGGTGGTCGCCGGACCGCTTTCGCTGGGAGCGTGCGGGTGCAGTGCACGTGCCCGCCGCAGCCCGGCCGGCGCGAGGATGGTGCGTGACGTGTGACAGTGGATGCCTGGGATGCGGAAAAGGCCATCAAGGCCCAGGTCGCGCGCATCGAGCCGCTCAAGGTTGCCTAGGTTCCGATCCACGCGGTCGCCCGCGCTGTGGCGGACCGCGGGACCCACCGAACGCGTATATTCTCGAACACGGCGCCGGTGGCTACCGCACGGCGCCGGATGACACCGCCAACCCGACGCGCCCCGCGCACGTCCGCACGAGGAGTCCCATATGAAGCGCCACGTCTCCGCGCTCGTCCTGTTCGCCCTCGCTCTCACCGCCGCGTCCGCGTGCGGCACCAAGCCACCTGCCGACACCCGCGAGCACGGCATAGACGTCGCCGGCATGGACACCACCGCCGCGCCGGGCGACGACTTCAGCGCCTACGCCAACGGCACCTGGTCGAAGACCACCGAGATTCCCGCCGACAAGTCGTCGTACGGTCCGTGGGCCGTGGTCTACGACAAGACGACCGAACAGACGCAGGCCCTCATCAAGGAACTCGCCGACGCCAAGGCCACCGCGGGTGACACGGACCAGGACGGCCGGAAGATCGGCGACTTCTACGCGGCGTACATGGACAGCACGGGCATCGAGGCGCGCGCACTGACGGCGCTCTCGCCGCAGCTCGACAGCATCGGGGCCATCGGCGACAAGGCCGCGCTCGCGCGCGCCATCGGCGCCACGCTGCGCGCCGACGTGGACCCGCTGAACGCGACGAACTTCTTCACCGAGCACCTGTTCGGCGTCTTCGTCACGCAGGGGCTCGAGGATCCCACCAAGAACATGCCCTACCTGCTGCAGGGCGGGCTCGGCATGCCGGACCGGGACTACTACTTGTCGCCGTCGGCCTCCATGGTCGCGCTGCGTGCGGAGTACCAACAGCACGTCGAGGCGATGTTCACCATGGCGGGACTCGCCGAGCCGGCCGCGCGCGCCAAGCGCGTGTTCGACCTCGAGACGAAGATCGCCAGGGCGCACGCGTCGCGACTGGAGTCTGGCGACGTGAAGGCGCCGAAGACCTGGACGTCCACCGAGCTGGCCACCAAGGCCCCGGGCCTCGACTGGGCCGCGCTGCTCGACGCCGCGAAGCTCACGAACGCGCCCGCCTTCATCGTCTGGCACCCGAAGGCCACCACGGGCCTCGCCCGGCTGGTGGCGAGCGAGCCGCTCGACACGTGGAAAGACTGGCTCGCGTTCCATCGCATCAACGAATCATCGGGCTTCCTGCCGAAGGCCTTCGTGGAGCAGCGCTTCGCGTTCTACGGCAAGGCGCTGAGCGGCACGCCGCAGCAACGCCCGCGCTGGCAGCGTGGCGTCGCCATCACCAGCAACGCGCTCGGCGATGCGGTGGGCAAGGCGTACGTGGCCAAGCACTTCCCGCTCGAAACCAAGACGATGGTCCAGAGCATGGTCGCCGACATCGTGAAAGCGTTCGGCGTGCGCATTGACGCGCTGGCGTGGATGACGCCCGCCACCAAGGCGAAGGCCAAGGCCAAGCTGGCGACGCTCAAGGTGGGCGTGGGCTATCCGGAAACGTGGCGCGACTACGCCTCGCTGCAGATCGGCAAGGACGACGCGCTGGGCAACGAACAGCGCGCCGGGCTGTTCGAGTACCGCTGGCAGCTGGGCAAGCTGGCCAAGGCGGTGGACAAGGGCGAGTGGTGGATGACGCCGCAGACGGTGAACGCGCTGAACATTCCGCTGCAGAACTCGCTCAACTTCCCCGCGGCCATTCTGCAGCCGCCGTTCTTCGACGCCAAGGCGAGCGCGGCGTACAACTACGGCTCCATGGGCGCCATCATCGGCCACGAGATCAGTCACAGCTTCGACGACATGGGTGCGCAGTTCGACGCCGAGGGGCGATTCATCAACTGGTGGACCAAGGACGACCTGGCACACTTCAAGACGGCGGGCGAGGCGCTGGCCGCGCAGTACGACGCGTACACACCGTTCCCCGATCTGGCCGTCAACGGCCACCAGACGCTGAGCGAGAACATCGCCGACGTGGCGGGAGTCGCCGCGTCGTTCGACGCCTACCGCGCCTCGCTTGGCGGCAAGGACGCGCCGGCGTATCACGGGTTCACCGGCGACCAGCAGTTCTTCATCAGCTTCGGCCAGAGCTGGCGCACCAAGCAGCGCGAGGCGGCCGAGCGCGCGCAGATTACCGGCGACGGGCATGCGCCTGATCAGTACCGTGCGGCGACGGTGCGCAACGTGGACGAGTGGTACGCGGCGTTCCCGTCCATCAAGGCGGGGCAGAAGTTGTATCTGGAGCCGAAGGATCGGGTGAAGGTCTGGTAGCGCGCCGCCGAGCGGCGGGTCAGCGGTACCAGTAGAACGCCGCCGTCAGGCCGAGCGCGAGGCCTGCGACGAGTGCGGCGGATACGGGCAGCCACGAGCGAAGGGTCTCCGTGGCTGCCTCTTGCGCGTGCGCGGACGACGGGACGCGTATCTCGATCAGTCGCTCGTCGTCGGCATCGAACAGGTAGACCGCGTCCACGTCATACACCCACGCGTACTCGAGAACCTGGCGTCGCGTGGCACGGTTGGCGGGGTCGGCCACCGCGCCGGTCTTCACCTCGACCACGGCGCGCACGCCGTCGCGTGCCACCAGATAGTCGGCGCGCACGATGAACGGCTGCGCGGTGCCATTTACGATGAGCTCGGCGGTTCGCGTGGCCTGCTCCTCGAGTATCCGGAAGCCGTTGGCCTCGAGCCAGGCGCGTGCGCTGCGCTCACTGTGGCGTGCGTGGCGCATTCTGCGCAGCAGCAGCCATCGCTTCCACGACCTCCGCACGCGCAACGCCAACCAGGCGCCGAGCGCGAGGGCGAGGGCGGCGAGGAGGGCGAGGAGCCAACGGGGGAGGACGGCGGCGTCGGGCAAAGGTCAGCGTGCTTCCACGGACTTCAGCAGCCATTCCGGATGCTGGCCGGCAACCTCGAGAAGCCGTGCGGCGGGGCCGCTCGGCGGGTTCTTCCCCTGCTCCCACGCCCGCACGGTCTCGGCACTCACGTTCATGACCTGTGCAAACACCGCTTGGGACAACTCGAGTTGGGACCGGAGTTTCTTCACCTCGCGGGCGCTATACTCCGGCGCTGGCGCGGCGCTCGCGCCCCGCGCCGTCACCAGGCGGCGGGTTTCGCGAACGGCGGCGGCCTCGCCCCGCTCGATGGCCAGGGCTTCCTTCAGCGCGCCGATGATGCGATCGCCGCCGGTCCGGCGTCGCGAGCGGAGCCGCTTCGTCATCGTTCCTCCTCGAGGAGTCTCGTCAGTGCTCGGATGGCATTCTTCTCGGCCGCCGTCAGCGCGATCTTCACGTTTTTCGCGAAGATGTCGAGCAGGTATACGCGCCCTTTCAGTTGGATGTGATAGTAAACCACCCGTGCTCCCCCACGTTTCCCTCCGCCCGGCAGCGCCACGCGCATCTTGCGAACGCCAGCCTCCAGTTCCCCGCGTTCCGGGTCCGCGCAGATCGCCAACTCGATCACTCGCTGCAGCTCGTCGTCCACCAGGCGCTTCGCGGCTCTCGCGTAGCTCGGCGTCTGGATGAATGTCAGGTAGTCGGTGGTTGCCATGACATGCCAGAAGTATAGTAGTGGATACGATAGCAATCAATGCACGATGATCTTCCGCTGGACGGCGCCCGGCATCGGATTCATGCAGGGGGCATCACCACCTTGCCGGCCCACCCCGCAGTGACTTCCCAGGCACCGAGGCCCGGCGTATTGTCTACCGCGTAGTTCGGCCAGGTCGCCGGTCGAGTGCAACCACGCGTCCGAGCGGATACCCCCACCACCCCACGCCATGCATCGTCGTCTCCCGTCCATCCTTGGCCTCCTGCTCCTGGCCGGCGCGGCTGCGCCCGGAAACGCCCAAGACACGAGCGCCGCACCGGTCAAGCGCGCCTCCGCCACCGGCGACCTGCGACGGACCTACCTCGGCAATGCGGGCTGGGAGATCACCGACGGCATCACCGTCGTGCTCGTGGATCCGTTCCTCTCGCAGTTCGCGCGCTGGGATCCCAAGCGGCCGGTCAGGGCGGAAGAGCCGAACCCGCTCATCAGCCCCGACACGGCGCTCATCAATGCGCACGTCACGCGCGCCGACTACATCGTCATCACGCACGGCCACACCGATCACGCACTCGACGCGGGCTACATCGCGCGCCGGACGGGGGCCACGATCATCGGTCACGAGACAGCGGCCAACCTGGCGCGGGCGTACGACGTGCCCGAGGCGCAACTGATCACCGTCATCGGCGGGGAAGACTACGAGTTCGGCGCGTTCTCCCTGAGGGTCATCCCCAACATCCACAGCGCGCTCGACCAGAAGCACTACTACAACAACGGTCGGGGCATCACGGGCACGGCGCCGCGGGGGCTGCGGGCGCCGCTGCACGTCAAGGACTACGTCGAGGGTGGCAACATGGCGTACC
>JBBQZD010000059.1:0-13277 GCA_038208045.1 Gemmatimonadales bacterium
CCCAACGGCCCGACAACACGGCCATCATCGTCGGCCAGAGCGGATCGCCGGGATCATTCAGCGCGCGCGCCTGCAGCATCAGGCGCGGCACGAACGCGAACACGATGACGGCGGCGCAGATCATGCCAGCTCTGCCGGCGAGCTGGGCGAGGTCGCGCCGATGCCGTGCCGCCGCCTCGCCGGCCACCGACGGCACCACGAGCCGACCGAAACACCACGCGCCCACAGCCCCCGTTGTCGCCGCGAGCACGACAAACCGGAACACGACCGTCAGGAGTCCGCCGGCGCCCTCGAGCACGGGGTTACCGCCGCGGGGCGATCACGAACGAGTACGCCCCTTTCATCGGGTGGCCATCCGCTCCCGCCACGGTCCAGCGGACGGTGTACGTGCCCGCGCCGGCCGGCCCGCGTAACGCCACCGCCACCGCCGATGGCCCTTCGCCTCGGATGCCCGAGACCGCGCCCACCGCGATGCGAACGCCGTTCGGTCCCTCGAGCCGGACGCGACTCACGGCCGGTTCGATGGCTTCGGAAAACCAGAGACTGATCGTGGGCGGCGAGGCCGACAGCGTGTCGTTGGCCGCGGGCACGCTCCTCGCGAACCGGGGATGCCACGGGGCCGCGGCGGAATGCGCGGTTGCCAGGGGCACCAACGCCACGGTGCAGGCAACGAAGAGCAGAGACGAGATTCGACGGGGGGCCATCCCGAAACATCGCCAGTCGGCGCGGCGCATGCCAACCGGGCGGCGCTGGACTGTACCGGCGGCGTGCGCCATGCGAGCATTAGGACATGCCCCAGCGCATTCGCACGCGGTTCCTCGTCGTCGGCTCCGGTGTGGCCGGCCTGCACACGGCCTGGCGCGCCTCGGCGCACGGTGAGGTGTACGTGCTCACCAAGCGCTCCCTCTTCGACTCGGCCACCGCCTATGCGCAGGGCGGCATTGCCGCCGCACTCGGCGCGGGTGACTCGCCGGAACTCCATCGCAAGGACACGCTGGCCGCGGGGGCGGCGCTGTGCGATGCCGCCGCCGTCGAGGTGCTGACGAGTGAAGGCCCGGCGCGGGTGATGGAACTCCTGACGGCAGGCGCGCAGTTCGACACGGATCCGCGCGGTCGACTGTCGCTGGGCAAGGAGGCGGCCCACTCGCGGCATCGCATCGTCCACGCGCACGGCGACCAGACCGGCGCCGAGGTGGCGCGCGCGCTGATCCAGCGTGTGCACGAGACGCCGGGCATTCATGTGCTCGAGAGTGCGCGCGTGCTGGATCTCGTCGTGCACGACGGCCGGTGCTGCGGCGTGCGGGCAAGCGTTGCCGGCGCGCCGGTGGAGATCCTCGCCGACGCCACCGTGCTCGCGGCCGGCGGCTGCGGCCAGCTGTTCCGGCACACCACGAACCCCCAGGTCGCCACCGGCGACGGGTACGCCATCGCGCATCGCGCCGGGGCGCGACTCTCGGACATGGAGTTCGTGCAGTTCCACCCGACCGCCCTCGACACGCCGGAGAATCCGCTGCAGCTGATCAGCGAGGCAGTCCGCGGCGAAGGGGCGACGCTCGTGAACGACAAGGGCGTCCGGTTCATGCTGAAGGTCCACAAGCAGGCCGAGCTCGCGCCGCGCGACATCGTGGCGCGCGCGATCTTCCGCGAACAGCAGGCCGGCCGGCACACCTACCTCGACGCCCGCGCCCTCAAGCGCACCTTCGCCAAACGTTTTCCCGGCATTCTCGCCATCTGCCTGGCCCGCGGCATTGATCCGCGGCGGGACCTCATCGCCATCACGCCGGCGGCGCATTACATGATGGGCGGCATCGTCACCGACCTCGCGGGACGCTCGTCGCTCGAGCGCCTCTATGCCTGCGGCGAGGTGTCGTGCACGGGCGTGCACGGCGCCAATCGCCTGGCGTCCAATTCGCTGCTCGAGGGGCTGGTCTTCGCCGAGCGGGTGGCGCGGGACATCGCCTCGGTGGCGCGCCTGCCGCGCGTGCCGCGGGCCGAGGCCTGGCGGGTACCCGAACTGACCGATCGCGGGGCGGCGCAGGTCGCGGCCGACACCATCCGCGCGCTGATGTGGGAGTTCGCCGGCATCGACCGCTCCGCCGAGGGACTCCGCACCTGCCTCGCGCGGCTCGATGACCTCGTCAAACGCCTGCCGGTCGGCGCCACCGAGGAGGCCAACATGCTCGAGAGTGCGCGGCTGATCGCCGAGGCGGCGTTGCTGCGCCGCGAATCACGCGGCGGGCATTTTCGCCGGGACTTTCCGCGCCCGAAGAACAAGTGGCGCGGCCGCCACATCGAGTTCTAGCGCGGAATCTCGACGTCGTTGAGCCGCAAGGTTCCCTTGGGCATCGCGCGGAAGACCTCCGATCGCACGTCGTTGGCGCCCGGCGGGTCCGCAAACAGCAGCAGCGCCGTGACCGCGAGGATCAGGACGATCAGCCCGGCCTCGAACCGCAGGGTGTGCGCCAGCTGCGGCCGCTCCGACGTGCGCGCCTTGCGTTCCGCATGGCGCCGGTGGTGCTCGTTGAAGACCAGCAGGATGATGACGATGCCCACCTTGCCGGCGAGCAGCTGGCCGTACTCCGTGTTCTGCACGTCGTCGAACGTCGTGAGATGCGTGGCGGCGCTGAGCAGGCCGGTGATGAGCACCAGCGACGCCATCGCCCCGGAGACGCTGAAGTAGCGCTCGAGCATGGCCCCCAGCGGGTCGGTCCAGGGCGACGCCGTATGCGGCGGGAGGCGGCGCTCGGCGAGCACGAGCAGGAAGAACGTGCCCAGCCAGCCGCCGGTGCTCACGGCGTGCAGGCCGTCGAGCAGCGGCGCGACCGTCATTCGCGCAAAGGCCTCCGACGGATGCCCCTGCAGTCCCGTGCCAACGATCAGGAGCACGACGCCGCTCCCGATGAGCGGCCATGCGCCGCGGAGGTGCCGGGCGGCGCGGACGTATCCAACTAGCGAGAAGGTGCCGGCGAGCAGCATCGCGGCCAGGCCGATGCCCCATGGCGACCGCAGCACCAGGGCCTCCATCCGGTCGAACAGCGGAATGCGGTCGTCCAGCAGCGACGCTGAGATGAGGGCGCTGGGCACGGTGAGCACGAGCAGCGCGACCGCGCTCCAGCGACCACTTCTGAGGATGAGGTCCGCCATCTCGTGCTCGGCGGCGCTCCGCACCGGACCGATGGGCAGGCGTGTGCGGCGCCAGACGAGAAAATCGAACGCGGCCGTGCCGACGACCATCGTGACGGCCAGCAGGAACAGCGTGCCAAGCAGTTCGGCGCCGAGAGCGAGCAGAATGAACACGCTGGATGATCGCGGACTGGCGCCGCCAGCGCCAGCGTCCCGCCTCCCACGCCGATGCGGCCGGGACTAGCTTTCGGACATGTCGAACGCCCTCCCCGCTTCGGCGGCGAACGCCGCGCTCGTGGCCGAAATCCAGGTGCTCGCCCGGCAGCGCCGGGCCGTCATTCTGGCCCACAACTACGAGCGTCCCGAGGTGCAGGACATCGCCGATTTCGTCGGTGACTCGCTCGGGCTCTCGCGCGAGGCGGCCCGCACCGACGCCGACGTCATTGTGTTCTGCGGCGTGCACTTCATGGCCGAGACCGCGGCCATCCTGTCGCCGACCAAGACCGTGCTGCTGCCAGACCTTGCCGCCGGCTGCTCGCTGGCGTCCACGATCGATGCGGCCCAACTCCGGGAGTGGAAGGCAGAGCATCCAGGCGCGGTGGTGGTGTCGTACGTGAACACCACCGCCGAGGTGAAGGCCGAGACCGATTACTGCTGCACCTCGGGCAATGCGGTAGAGGTCATCAACTCCATTCCCGCCGACCAGGAAATTCTCTTCCTGCCCGACATGTTCCTCGGGGCGCACGTCCGCCGGGTCACGGGCCGCACCAACATCCATGTCTGGATGGGCGAGTGCCACGTGCACGCTGGTATCGATCCAGAGAACATCCGCCTGCAGCGCGAGCTGCACCCCGACGCCGAGTTCCTGATCCATCCCGAGTGCGGATGCGCCACCAGCGTCGTGGAAGCGGTGTCGGCCGGCGACGTGGATCCGCGCGGCGTGCATATCCTGTCGACCGAGGGGATGATCAAGCGGCCAGGGGAGAGCGACGCGGACACGTTCATCGTGGCGACCGAGGTCGGAATCCTGCATCGCCTGACGCGCGCCTATCCGGCCAAGCGGTTCTTCGCGGCCAACGAGCGCGCCTCGTGCGCTTACATGAAGGTCACGACACTGCCCAAGGTGCGCGACGCGCTGCTCCACCTGCAGCATCGCATCACCGTGCCCGTCGAGATCGCCGCGCGCGCGCGGCTGGCCATCGAGCGCATGGTCGCCATCGGCGGCATCACCCCGACGCCGGTCGGCCCGGGCGTCGACCCGGGCGAATGACGGCCGACCGGCTGCCGCCGCGGCGCATCACGCCGCTGGCCACGCCGGCCTACGCCGGCGGCGAACCGGACTTCCCGCTCACCGAAGGGCACGTCGTGCGCCTGGTGAAGGCAGCGCTCGACGAGGACGAGGCGAGCAACGACATCACCTCCCTCGCGACCGTGCTGCCCGCGCGAAAGGCGCGCGCCACGCTCGTGGCGCGCGAGGCGGGCGTGCTCTGTGGCATCCCGCTCGCGCTCGCCGCGTTTCGCTTGTGCGACGACAAGGTGGAGATTCGCGTGGACGCCGAGGACGGCCAGGCCCTCGTGCCGGGTGCCGTCGTCCTGTTCCTCCACGGCAAGGCGCGCGGCCTGCTCGCCGCCGAGCGCACCGCCCTCAACTTCGTGCAGCGCCTCTCCGGTGTCGCCTCGCTGACGGCGCGGTACGTCGACGCCGTGCGCGGCACCGGCGCACGTATCCTCGACACGCGCAAGACGACCCCCGGCTGGCGCCAGCTCGAGAAATACGCCGTGCGCTGCGGCGGCGGCGCCAACCACCGTTCGACCCTCGCCGGCGCCGTCCTCATCAAGGACAACCACCTCATCGCGGTCGACGGCGACGTGGGGGTCGCGGTCCGGCGGTCGCGCGAGCTCGCGCCGCCGGGAACCACCGTGCAGGTGGAATGCGATCGGCTCGACCAGGTGCGCGCGGCGCTCGACGCGGGCGCCGACGCCGTGCTGCTGGACAACATGGACCTCGCGACGCTGCGCGAGGCCGTGGCCCTGGCCGCCGGACGGCTGCTCACCGAGGCCTCGGGCGGCGTGCGCCTCGACACCGTCCGCGCCATCGCCGAGACCGGCGTCGATCGCATCTCCGTGGGCGCGCTCACCCACTCGGCCCCCGCGCTCGACCTCGCGCTCGATTTCGAGTAGGCGCGTGCCTGCCGCGCCGGCGCTCAGGCGCGGACGGCCGTGGTCAGCTGCATCGCCAGTGCGGCCGCGTCGGTCGTCGGCGCGTCGCAACTGAATCCGCGGCAGACGAAGGCCTGCGCCGCCCCGTCCACCGGATGCTTGCCCGCGAGCAGCGCGGGGTCGTCCCCCGTTCCGGCGGCCAGCACCAGCGACGGCACGTAGACGCCGGCGACGGTGCGGGCGAGCTGCGCGAGCTGCGCGAGCTGCGCGAGCCCCGCGGGTGCTGCTTCCGCGGCGATGGCCACGCTCACGGCGCCGTGCACTTCGAACTCGGCGGCGCCGAGCAGGTGCCCGAACGCCAGCGGATGCCGGGCCATCGCGTCACCGAGCGACGACAACACGAAGGCCGCACGGTCAGCCGCGGCAGCGTCGCCGTCCACTGCCGCCAGCCGCTGCAGCAGCTCGACGCAGAGCGAGTTGCCCGATGGCAGCGCGTTGTCCGCGACGTCGCGCGGGCGCGTGATCAGCGCTTCGGCATCCGACGCCGTGTCGAAGAACGCGCCGACCGCGTCGTCCCAGAACAGCGCGTTGCACGTCGCGGCGAGGTCGCGGGCGAGCGCGAGCCAGCGCGGTTCGAACGTCAGCTCGTACAGGGCGAGGAAGCCCAGGCCGAGCGCGGCGTGGTCTTCAAGGAACCCGGCGATGCGTGCCTCACCGCGCGCGTGCACCCGCCGCGCTCGGCCGTCACGCACCACCTCCGCCGCCAGAAACTCGCCGGCCCGGCGCGCCAGCGCCGCCCACCGCGCCTCGCCGAACACGCGCGCGCACTCGGCGACGCCGCGCAACATCAGGCCGTTCCAGCCGGCAATGACCTTCTCGTCGCGGCCGGGCCGCACGCGGCCGGCGCGGCGCGCAAGCAGCGCGGTGCGGGCGCGCGCGAGTTGCGCGCGCAGCATCGTGGGCTCAACACCGTGGGCGGCGGCGAACTCCTCCTCCCCCTGCGGCGCCCACAGGATGTTCCGCCCTTCGAAGTTGCCGCCCGCGCTGGCGCTCCAGAACTCGCACAGCAGTGCGGCATCGTCGCCCAGCGCGTCGCCCAGCGCGTCGCGCAACTCGTCGAGCGACCAGACGTAGAACTTGCCTTCGTGCCCTTCGGAGTCGGCGTCGAGCGACGCATAGAAGCCACCGTCGGGCGACGTCATCTCGCGCTCCAGCCACGCCAGCGTCAGCTCGGTGGCGTCGCGTACCGCACGATCACCCGTGGCCTGCCAGAGGTGCGCGCCCAGCCGCACGAGGAGCGCGTTGTCGTAGAGCATCTTCTCAAAGTGCGGCACCAGCCACGTGCCATCCACGGTGTAGCGATGAAACCCGCCCCCCACCTGGTCGAACAGCCCGCCCCGCGACATGTGGTTCCAGGTGTGCCGCACCATGTCGAGTAGGGCGGCGTTGCCTGTGCGCGCCCAGCGGCGCAGCAGATAGTCCAGTGTCATTGTCGGCGGGAACTTGGGCGCGCCGCCGAACCCGCCATGGACGTCGTCATAGCCGGCGAGTACCGCCCGCTCGGCCCGCTCGAGCAACGAGCGGTCCACCGGCGTGCCGGCCCGGACGGGTTCCGACGCGGGCTCGTAGATCTTGAGCAACGCCGTGGCGCCGAGCTGCACGTCGTCGCGGCGCGAACGCCACGCGTCGGCGACGCTCGCGAGCACGCGCTTGAACCCCGGCATCCCGTGCCGCGGCTCCGGCGGGTAGTACGTGCCGCCATAGAACGGCGCGCCGTCCGGCGTCAGGAAGACGGTCATCGGCCAGCCGCCGTGGCCCGTGAGCGCCTGCACCGCCTGCATGTAGATGGCGTCCACGTCGGGCCGCTCCTCGCGATCCACCTTCACGTTCACGAACAGGGCGTTCATGATCTCCGCCGTCACCGGATCCTCGAACGACTCGTGCGCCATGACGTGACACCAATGGCAGGCGGCGTAGCCGATGCTCAGCAGGATCGGCTTGTCCTCCGCGCGCGCGCGCGCAAAGGCGTCGTCACCCCACGGCCGCCAGTCCACCGGGTTGTCGGCGTGCTGCAGCAGGTAGGGTGAGCTCTCGAGCGCGAGTCGGTTGGGCAGGGCAGGGCTCCGGCGTCGGGGCGGTGGGCCGTCAGGAAGCGTAGATTTCCATACTAATGCAATTCACCGCTTCTTCCGCGCCCTGATGCAATCCGACACTGCCCCCGCCGGGCATTCGGCCGTCGCGCCCTGGACTCGGGCCATGCAGCTCCTGGCCCTCGGTACGGCGCTCCGGCTGGTGATGGCCGCCCTCGTTCCGCTCACGAACGACGAGGCCTACTACTGGGAATGGAGCCGGCGGCTTGCGTCGGGTTACTTCGACCATCCGCCGGCCATCGCCTGGCTGGTGGCGCTCGGTCCCGGTGGCGCGCTGGGGGTCCGTCTGGGCGCTGTGCTCGCGGGGGCGCTGGCGGGGCTGGCCCTCGCGCTCACGGCGAGGCGGCTGGCCGACGACGATGCGGCGCTCTGGATCGTGCTCATCTTCACGTGCCTGCCGCTGGCCGCGGCGGGCTACGTGCTCGCCACCCCCGACGCGCCGCTCTTCTGCGCCCTGTCGTGGACGCTCTACGCCGTCGTCGAGGCGCTCAGTGCGCCCGCACGGTCGCGCCGGGCGCTGCAGTGGTGGAGCGTTGCGGGCCTGGCCGTCGGCGTCGCGATGCTCTCCAAGTACACGGCCGTGCTCGTGCCGGTGGCCATCGCGCTTTCCTGCCTGCTGTACGCGCCGCTGCGCGTGCGATTCCGCGAGCCGGGTCCGTATGCGGCCGTGCTCATTGCGTCACTCGTGCTCGCCCCCAACCTCTGGTGGAATGCCACGCACGACTGGGCGTCGTTTGCCTTCCAGTTGGGTCACGGGCTCGGCGCGCCACGCAACGCGGGCATCGGCGCCGTGCTGACGCGCGAACTCAACCTGCTTGGCGGGCAGGCGGGACTCGTCTCGCCCATCCTCTTCGTGCTGATGATCGGCGCGGTCTGGCGCGGCCTGCGCGATCGGGACGAGCCGGTCCGGCGCCTGCTGGCCACGGTCAGCGTCTTCGTCCTGGTCTTCTTCGCCTGGAGCGCCACGCGCAAGAACGTCGAGGCCAACTGGCCGGCGTCCGCCTGGCTGCCGGCCATGGTGCTGCTCGCCACGGGGGTGACCTCCCTGAGGCGCGCGGCGTGGCTGCGGCGCGGGCTGTGGCTCGGCGCGGTGCTGGTGGTGGTGGTGTACGTCGACGCGGCCACGCTGCTGGCGCCGCGGCTGGGGCTGCGCCCGCGGCGCGATCCGGTGAGCCAGGCGTTTGGATGGGAGCGCGTGGCCGGCGATGTCCAGCGTGCCGTGCGCTCCATCCAGACGGTGGGGCGCGCCGAGGGTGCGCCGCACCACGTCTGGGTGGCCGCCGATCGGTATCAGGACGCGGCCCAACTCGGCTGGGCGCTGTCGCGGACCTCCCTCGACACGCTCGGCGTCTTCTCGCTGAACCTCGGTGGCCGCACCAACCAGTACGACTTCTGGCCGGTCTTCCGGCAGCGTGCCCACCAGGGCGATGCGCTCGTGCTCGTCCTCGACGAGTCTGCCGTCGAACCAAGTCAGATCGTGGCGCTTGCGCCATATTTCAACCGTATCGACGAGGGCCCGCCGGTCGCGCGCACGGCATTCGGCCTGGACCTGGGGCGTCAGCGCGCGTGGTTGCTTCGCGAATGGCTGGGCGGATGGCCCGGCCACCCTACTTCTTCACACACCGACTCCAAATGACTGCCTTTCCTGCCGACCTCGAAGCGCGATTCGCCGAGCGCGACGCGCAATTCCTCGACGACCTGTTCGCCTTCCTCCGCATCCCGAGCATCAGTTCCAGCTCGGCGCACAACGCCGAGACGCAGCGCGCGGCGGCGTGGGTGCATGAACGCCTCGCGCGCATCGGCTTCGACGTGGAGACGCTGCCGACCGACGGACATCCCGTGGTGCTTGCCGAATGGCGCAAGGCGCCCAAGGGCGCGCCCACGATCCTCGTGTACGGGCATTACGACGTGCAGCCGCCCGAGCCGCTCGAGCTGTGGACCACGCCGGCCTTCGAGCCGACTATCCGCGATGGCAAGCTCTTCGCCCGCGGCAGCGTGGACGACAAGGGGCAGCTCTTTGCGCACGTGGCGGCGCTCGAGACGCTGCTGGCGGTGCGCGGCGCCTTGCCCGTGAATGTCATCCTCATCGCCGAGGGCGAGGAGGAGATCGGCAGCGAGCACCTCGCACCGTTCATCGAGCAGCACAAGAAGCGCCTCGCGTGCGACGGCGTCGTGATTTCCGACTCGTCCATGTTCGCGCCGGGCATCCCGAGCATCCTCAGCTCGCTGCGCGGCCTGGCGTACTTCGAGATCAACGTCCGCGGTCCGTCGGGCGACCTGCACTCCGGCATGTACGGCGGCGCCGTCGTGAACCCCGCCATGGCGCTCGCGCGCATCCTGGCCACGATGCATGACGCCGACGGGCACATCATGATTCCCGGTTTCTACGACGCCGTGCGTCCGTTCCCCGACGCGGTGCTGGCCCAGATGCGCACCCTGCCGTTCGACGAGCAGCACTTTGCCGACGAAGTGGGCGTGACGGCGCTCTTCGGTGAGCCGGGCTTCACGGTGCTCGAGAAGCTGTGGACGCGCCCGACGTGCGAGGTGAACGGCCTGCTCAACGGCTGGACCGGCGAGGGCGCCAAGACGGTGCTGCCCGCCGTCAGTATGGCCAAGGTCAGCTGCCGCCTGGTGCCCGACCAGGATCCGAAGGAGATCGAGCGCCTGATGAAGGCGCACGTGGCCAGCGTGGCGCCCAAGGGGGTGACGGTCACGGTGACGCACCTGCATGGCGGCAAGCCGTGGCGAGCCGATCTCGCGGGACCGCTGTTCGAGGCCGCCAAGCGCGCGCTGGCGCAGGCGTTCGAGCGTGAGCCGGTGGTGCAGGGCGAGGGCGGCTCCATTCCCGTCGTCGGCGACTTCGAGCGCATCCTCGGCGCGCCGGTCCTGCTGATGGGCTTCGGCCTGCCGGGCGAGAACGCGCACGCGCCGGACGAGTGGATCGGCCTCGACAACTTCCGGCGGGGCATGCGGAGCATCGCGGCGCTGTTCGTGGAGCTGGGCGCGGCCAAGTAGCCGCGTCGTTCGCGGCGGGCCGCGGCGGGCCGCGGCGGACCGCGCCGTACGGCACGGGGGGAACTGCATGCGGCTCGCAGTTCCCCCCGTGTGCTGCATGGCAGACATCGCCAGGCGCGGTGCGCGGCTTCCTAAAGTCCCGCCAGCAGTGCGTCGTTGCTGGTCGTGCTGGCGATGCGCTTGATCAGCCACTCCATGCCCGCCTGCGGCGGCATCTGCTGCAGCCCGCGGCGCAGCGTGTAGATGGCGTCGAGCTGGTCGGGCTTGTAGAGCTTCTCCTCGCGCCGCGTGCCCGAACTCGCCACGTCGAACGCCGGGAAGATGCGCTTCTCCGACAGCCCGCGGTCGAGCTTGATCTCGCAGTTGCCCGTGCCCTTGAACTCCTCGAAGATCACGTCGTCCATGCGCGAGCCGGTCTCGATCAGTGCCGTGGCAATGATCGTCAGCGAGCCGCCGCCGTGCTCCGGCGCGATGGCGCGTGCCGACCCGAAGAAGGCCTTGGGCTTGGCCATCGCCGAGGTGTCGAGGCCGCCGGACATCGTGCGCCCGGTGCCGCGTTCGGCGGTGTTGTGCGCGCGGGCCATGCGCGTGAGCGAGTCGAGCACGATCACGACGTCGCGGCCCAACTCGACGAGGCGGCGCGCCCGTTCGAGCACCATCTCGGTGACTTCCACGTGCCGGCGTGCCGGCTGGTCGAACGACGACGCGATGACCTCGCCGACGCCCCACGAAATCGCCTCGCTCACTTCCTCGGGACGCTCGTCCACCAGCAGGATGAGCAGCGTCGCGTCGGGGTGCATGAGCGCCACGCCTTCGGTGATCGCCTGCAGCAGCATCGTCTTGCCGGCACGCGCCGGGGCGACAATCAGCGCGCGCTGGCCATAGCCGATGGGCGCAATGAGGTCGATGGCGCGGCGCGTCAGTTCCGGCCCGCTCTTGGCCGGTCGGCCGGTCTCGAGCGTGAGCTTCCGCTCGGGATAGCTGGCCGTCAGCGAGGCGAAATCGGCGCGGCGCGCGGCATCCGCCGGGTCGCGTCCGTTGATGGACAGGATGTCCACGACCGTGAGCCGGCCCCGATGATCATGGCCGGTGGTGGCCCGGATTTCGTCCGACTTGCGCAGTCCGTGCTGTCGCGCAAGGACACCGGTTACGAACGCGTCGCCCGGATCCTCGAGGTAGCTGTCGGTCGGTCGCCGGATGAAGCCGGCGTCGCGCGACGGGTCGTACCAACCGGTTGTCTCGCCGTCGGCGACGATCGGCTGCTGCGGCGCCTGGTTGCCGCCGCCATTGCCCTGCGCCTGCTGCCCCTCGCCGCCACCTTTGCGCCCGCGATGCCGGCGGCCCCGTCTCCCGAAGCGGCCCTCGCGGCCCTCGCGGCCTTCGCGGCCTTCGCGGCCTTCGCGGCGCGAATCATTGCCTTGGCGACCGTTTCCACTCGCCTCCGACGTCCCACCTTCGGAACTCTCGGACGCGGCCCCGTCCGGGGCTGGCGCCTCTTCACTGCGAGGCGCAGGCGGCGCAGACGGCGTTGGCGCCGCGTCGGCGGATTCGTCGGTGGGGGCGCTATCAAGGTAGGGATCTGGCTCGCCCGATGTGATCTCGGGGGCTGCTTCTCCGCGTGAGCGCGCGGGGCGCCCGCGGCGGCGAGGACGACGATTCTCGGTCATGCGTGATGATGAGATGGTGAATCGAAACGCGGGAGTCGCGAACCACGGCGTTGTGGTTCTGCTGTGCAAGGAGTGAACACTCCAACCACTTCCTGCGGGGACGTGGATCCGCGGACTTCCACGGACTGAACGCGCCACGGGCGCGTCAAGGCTTGGACTACACGTTGTAAACGGACGTGACAGGGCGCCTTTCGCGTCTTGCCACTCCAGGCTTCGGAACCTCACGGAGCCTGGCGGGATGAAACGGACACGCCGTCACTCGCGGCGCTCAGCGCCGAAGTCGCTTGCCGCGTCGAAGCGGCGTAGGCGGCGGTATGCTCTCGCCGATCGGTCGCTGTGCGCCGATCAACTGGCGTTGAGTATGGCGGATGCGTTCAGTTCGCGCAACCCTCTGGTCGCTGTGCCCGCTGGTCGCTGTGCCCGCTGGTCGCTGCCCTTGCCAACCCTGGTGCCCGGCCTGGACCACCCGCCCGCACCGACGCTGATCCGGCGCCCGCATCAGCACGGTCCCCGCTCCGCGCCGCGCCGAAATAGATTTCACCACATGAATTCCCTGCCCGGCAACGCGCTGCCGACGCTCGCCGTCGTCGTCGACGAGTATCGCGCCCGGGGCGACCTGCCTCGCCTGCTCGAGTCGCTGTCGGCCTTCGCCGAGACGACGCCCACTGACGCGCTGTATGCCTGCGCCGACGCGTACGCCGCCATGCCCGAAGTGCTCGGGCCGCTCATGGAGGTCGTGGTGGACCGTGAGCCCGCGCACGCGAAGGCGCTCGTGCGGCTGGCCAATGCGTACTGGCTCACGGGACGCGGCCCCGACGTCGTCGGCGATCTCGCCTCGCGCGCCATCGCCGCCGACCCGGCCCATCGCGGTGCCTGGCACCTGTGGGCGCTCACCGAAACGGACCCGCGCGGCCGCATGCAGCGCTGGCTCCAGGTCACCGAGCGCTTTCCGGACGACGAACTCGCGAAGGCCAATCTCGCCGACAACGCCGCGAGCGTGGGTTCCACCGAGGACGATCCCGTGGCCCTCAAGCTGGCGCTCGACACCTTCGCCGCCCTGCGGCGTACCGCGCGCCACCCGCAGCAGGTGGAGGCGCTCGACCAGGCCATCAACGCCCTGCGCAAACGCCCATGACCCACGACCACGCTGACGCCGGTTCGC
>JBBQZD010000060.1:0-13261 GCA_038208045.1 Gemmatimonadales bacterium
GTGCCAAGTGGCCGTGTCGCCGTCGATTGCGCGATCGCCCGGGGCGCGGCACGCCACGTGCTGCATGGCGGGTGTCTCCCGCTCACGAGGACCATTGATGACAGCATCCCGGCCGTACGCGGCCTTCCTGCTCGCGGTAGCCGCTCTGTTCGCGCCGGTGCAGGCGCCACTGGCGCAGCAGCGAGAGCCGCGCGAGCGTCGCGCCGACGACATCGCGGCGGCCGCCATCGCGAGCTACAACGGAACGCACACCCTGCGGGTCACGGGCGTGCTGGAGGTGGAGGCGGGGCGCGTCGTCGACGGCGACGTTGCGGTGCTGAACGGCCCGGTGACGATCGCGGGCCGCGTCATGGGTTCCGTCGTGGCCATCAACGCCGACGTGCGCCTCGAGCCGGGGGCGCGGATCGGGCGCGACCTGGTGGTGGTGGGCGGCACGATCACGGGACGTGAGCGGGCGACGATTGGCGGCGACGTGCGACGACGGGCCGAGTTGCTGCGCTATCACGTGGTTGAGCAGGTGCTCGTGGCCGACGACGAGCCCGCCTTCGATGACAGCTGGTGGCAGCGCCGCCAGAAGCGGCGGCCGACGCGCGGCGACGATCGCTCGTGGAGCGACCTCACGTTCACGAGTGCGCACACGTACAATCGCGTCGAAGGGCTGGCCATTCTCGCAGGCCCTCGCGTGCACCGCCTGACGGACTGGGGCCGCTTCACGCTCGACGCGTTCGGCGTGGTGCGCACCGCCGGCCCCGTGCGCTGGGACCGCGGCACGCTGGGGCACGACGTCACGTCGGAACTGCAGATTGGCCGCAAGCTTGGCATCGGCGTTGGAGGACGGCTGTTCGACGTCGTCGAGGGCGTGGAAGAATGGCAGATGGCCGACGGGGAGAGCGGGCTGGCCGCGTTCGCACTGCACCGCGACTTCCGCGACTACTACCGCCGGCATGGCGGCGAGGGCTTCGTGAAACTGCACGCCGGGCGCGACGCCGACCTGACGCTCTCGCTGGGCAGCGAGGGGTGGCAGAGCGCGGACGCCCGAGACCCCCTGTCGCTGCTGCGCAACCAGGATCCGTGGCGGCCCAATCCGCGGATGGACGAAGGCACGATGCACCTGGCGACGGCACGGCTTCGCGTGGACACGCGACGGCGCGAGGGGTCGCGATGGGGCGGCTGGTTCCTGGACGCGTCGCTGGAGAACGGGTCGGGAACGCTGGCGCGCGACCCGGGCCTGCTGACGGTGGTGCCTTGGCCCGAGGACGTGCGGTACACGCGCGGCTTCGTCGATGCCCGGCGGTACAACCGGCTGGCGCCGACGGCCGCGCTCGACCTCCGGTTCGTGGCGGGTGGCTGGCTGTCGGGCGACAAGCTGCCGCTGCAGCGTCGGCTGTCGGTTGGCGGACCAGCGACGCTGCCAGGCTACGATTTCCGTCGTGCGTGGCGGGTGCATCCCGACGTGCTGACCTGCGGCGGCACCGTGCTCCCCGGCGCGCCGGCGCTCTGCGACCGGGTGATGCTGGTACAGGCCGAGTTCCGCCGTGACTTCGGCATCAGCTGGCTGCGCGACGACGACCGCGACGACTGGTGGCGACCCGGGTTCAACCGGCACGGCGCGTGGGTGCTGTTCGCGGACGCCGGCCGCGGCTGGAACGTCGGCGTGCCGAACGGGGCCACGAACTACGCCAAGGATGACCTGCCGGCGTTTTCGACCTTCCGTGGCGACATCGGCGCCGGCCTCGACTTCGGCGCGGTGGGATTGTACGTCGCGAAGGCGACGACGACGGCGCGGGAGCCGGTGAACGTCACGTTTCGGGTGCAGCGGCGCTTCTGATGCCGCCGTCCGTCCGCCGCTCGCTGCTGGCACTCACCGTGCTGCTTGCCACGGTGGGCGCCAGCGCGCGCGCACAGACGCGCCCGACACTGAGCATCGTCGCGCCGGCGGCGGAGCAGGTCACGACGGCCGGTCCGGTGGTGGTGGCCGCGCGCATGCTCGCGGGCCGAAAGCTGCAGGAGCTGCTCGCGAGCGGGTTCCCCGCGCGGCTGCACTACACCGTGGAACTGTGGAGCGTGGGGGGGTGGGTGAACGACCTCGAACGCGCGACCGAGTGGGACGTTGTGGTGCGCTGGGTCGCGCTCGACCATGTCTACGAAGTGACGCAGTTCGTGGGTGACCGTCCCTTTTCGCTGGGACGATTCGCGCTGCTCAGCGACGCCGAGTCGGCGGTGGGGCGGCCGGTGCGCGCACCCATCGTCGCGTTCGCCAGCGACAAGCGGTTCTACTACCAGGTGACGCTCTCGGTCGAGACGCTGTCCCTGAGCGACCTCGACGAGGTGGGGCGCTGGCTGCGAGGCGAGCTCCGGCCGGCCGTGCGCGGGCAGCGCAACCCGGGGACGGTGATCGGGCGCGGGTTCAAGACCTTGGCGACGCGGCTGCTGGGCGGCGAACGGCGGGAGTACGTGGAGCGGACGAAGGTGTTCTAGACGGTAGACGGTAGACGGTAGACGGTAGACGGTAGACTTCAGAAGGCAGGGCGCGAAAACGACACGGGCGGACTCGTGAAGAGTCCGCCCTGCGCGCATCCCACGTCTACCGTCTACCGTCTACCGTCTGCCGTCTGCCGTCTGCCGCTCACCTCGCCACCGTCCGCTCCACCTCGTGCAGCATCTCGCGGCCGTAGAAGAGCCTGATGTACTTGCTCTGCGTCGGCGTGAGCTTGCGGACGGCCCAGGACAGGTGCACGAAGTGCGGTTCCACCGGCTGGTTGAGCAGCCGCATCCCGATTTCATGGGGCAGCCGGTTGGCCTTCCGCGTGTTGCAGGAGCTGCAGGCCGCGACGACGTTGGTCCACGAGTTGCCACCGCCGCGCGACAGGGGCACGACGTGGTCGCGCGTGAGCGACTCGCGCGGCTTGAAGGTGGCCGAGACGCGGCCGCAGTACTGGCACCGGTAGTGGTCGCGCGCGAAGAGGAACGTGTTGGTGACGTGACGCCGGAAGCGCCGCGGCACGTGCACGTACTTGGTGAGGCGGATGACGACGGGGTGCGGGAAGCGCTGGTTGGCCGAGCGCACCGAGCGGTCCCGGTCGGCCTCGACGATCTCGGCCTTGCCGTCGATGACGAGCCGCAGCGCCCGGCGCAGTGGCACGAGCGTCAGCGGTTCGAACGACGAGTTGAGCGCGAGGCAGCCGACGAGCACGTGACGCTCCGATCAGGCGAGGACGATGCGCGGCGGCAGCACGCTCATCTCCTCGCGGTGGCGGCAGTGGGAACCGGTGTCAGCCAACCGTGCTCGTCAGGGAGCCGGCCGGTGGCGATGCCGAGGTAGCGATCCTGAATGCGCTTGGTAATCGGACCGCGGTGCCCCGCACCGACCGTGATGCGATCGACGGAGCGGATCGGCGTGAGCTCAGCCGCAGTGCCGCAGAAGAAGACTTCGTCGGCGACGTACAGCATCTCGCGCGGGATCGGCGATTCGCGCGCCGGGATGCCGAGGTCCTCGGCGATCTGGAGCACGGACGCGCGGGTGATGCCCTGCAGGATGCTGGCCCCGATGGTGGACGTGTACAGCGTGCCGTCACGCACGAGGAAGAGGTTCTCGCCGCTGCCCTCGGAGACCTGGCCGTGCACATCGAGCATGATGCCCTCGATGTAGTCATCGACCTTCGCTTCCATCTTGGTCAGCTGCCCACTCAGATAATTGCCGCCCGCCTTGGCCATCGAGGGCAGCGTGCTACCGGCCGAGCGGCGCCAGCTGGAGACGCGCACGTCCACGCCGTGTTCGAGCGCCTCTTCGCCGAGGTACCGTCCCCAGATCCAGCAGATGATGAACGTCTCGACCGGCGCGTTGCCCGGATGCACGCCCATCTGCTGCCCGGTCCGCGCGACCAGCGGGCGGATGTAGCACTCGGAGAGGCCGTTGGCGGCGATGGTCTCGAGCACCGCGTCGCACAGTTCGTCGACGGAGTACTTGAGGTCCATCCGGTAGATCTTGGCGGAGTCCATCAGGCGGCGCATGTGCTCGCGCAGGCGGAAGACCGCGCCGCCCGTCGGCGTCCCGTAGCAGCGGAGGCCCTCGAAGACGGACGAGCCGTAGTGCACCACGTGGCTCATGACGTGAATGTTGGCGTCCTGAAAGTCGACCAGGGCGCCGTCACGCCAGATCAGCTCGGTCGCGCCGTTGGCGCTCGGTTGATGGGCCACTGCAGAAGCCTCCAAAGGGTACCGGGAATTCTAGCGGACGGGGCTGGCACGGCGCCAGCGGCCGAGTGCGTCCGCGGTGCGCTGCACGCGCGCGGCGAGCGCGGTGTCGTCGTGGCGCACCGTGCCGTCGTGCCGCACCGTGTCGTCGTGCACGCGCACCTCGCCCGCGACGACGACGCGCCGCGCGACGTGCGCGGCGCCGTGCACCACGGCGGCGTGGATGTCGTGCACCGGCGCGCTGGCCGCATCGAGGGCGAAGGCGGCGAGGTCGGCCTGCCGCCCCGGCGTGAGTGCGCCGATGCGATCGCCGAGGCCAAGGGCGCGTGCCCCGCCGATCGTCGCCAGTGCGAGCACGGTGGCCGCCGGCACGGCGTCGGCGCGCCGCGTGCGCGCGCGCTGCTGCAGCACGGCCAGGCGGCCCTCGCCGATGATGTCCATGCGGTTGTTGCTCGCCATCGAATCGGATCCGAATCCGACATCGAGGCCCGCCGCGAGCAGGTCGGTGAGCGGGGCGACGCCGTGCGCGAGCTTGGCGTTGCTCGCCGGGCAGTGCGCCACGCCGCAGCGATGCCGCGCCATGGTGGCGATGTCGGGCGCGTCGGCGCGCACGGCATGGATCAGCAGCGGGCGCACCGCGAGCACGCCGCAGCGCTCGAGCAGCGCGATGGGCGACCGGGCGCGCGGTTCGACGTCGACGCCGCGGCCGCGCAGGAAATCGGCGAACGGCCCCTGCCCCCGTTCCACCAGGAGCGACTCGTCCTCGCCCTCGGCGATGTGCACGGCCATGGGCAGGCCTTCCGCGGCGGCGTACGCGGCAACGGCCGCGAAGAGTGCATCGCTCACGCTGTACGGCGCGTGCGGCGACACGCCGACGCGCACCAGCGGCGTCTCGAGCGCACGCATGGCGCCGACCTTGGCGCGCAGCCCGTCGAGCGACTCGGCCGCTTGCCCGGGCGCGGGCCCGAAGACCTCGCGATACGCAATGCCGCGCGCGCCGAGTTCCCGCAGCGCGTCGAAGGGTGCCTGCGAGTCACCGGTGTCAGCGAAGGTGGTGACGCCCGCGCGCAGGCCTTCGATGACGCCAAGTCGCGCACTGTCGAGCAGCGTCTCCGCGTCCAGCACGTGGCGACGCGCCCGCGTGAGGAGGCGCACCCAGTCGAAGAACGGGAGGTCCTCGAGGAAGCCGCGCATCACGGTGAGTTCGAGATGCGTGTGGGCATTCACGAGACCGGGCAGGAGCACGGCATCGCCCAGCGCATCGTCGCGACCGCCCGACGGCGCCTCGTCGGTGCGGCCGACCCAGGAGATGATGTCGTCGTCAACGACGACGGTGCCATTTTCGATCGGCGCTGACAGGATGGGCAGCACCCAGCGCGCGTGATACCGCGTGCGAGTCATCGCGGCGGCGGCGCGAGCGGCGGCCGCGCGAGCGGCGGCCGCGCGAGCGGCGGCGGCGCGAGCGGCGGGGCGCTCGGCTTCGCCGCCGGACTGCGCTTCGGCCTGGGTGGCGGCGGCTCCGGCGGCGGGCCCGAGCGCGGGGGACACTCGGCCACCGGCTCAGTGCCGGGGATGAACCACTCGTAGTAGGCGCTGCTCGCCGGACAGCCCGGATTGGCCAGCAGGCCCGTCTGGTCGTCCACCTCGCGCGACACGAGCGATGACGGTCGCGGCCAGTTCGGGGGTGACGGTTTGCGCTGGTACGCCTCGATCATGAACTGCGCCCAGGCGGGCGCGGCAAGCCGGCCGCCCTGCGCGTTCGGCATGATTTTCTGCGGCTTGTCGAAGCCCATCCAGACGCCGGCCACGAGGTCGGCGGTGTACCCGATGAACCAGACGTCGGTGTAGTCGTTGGTGGTGCCCGTCTTGCCGCCCGCCGGCAGCCGGAAGCCCGTCCCCGCGACGGCGCTGGCCGCGCTGCCCCGGCGCAGGACATCCTTCATCATGTCCACCATCAACCACGCTTCCTCGGGCGTCAGCACCTGTTCGCGGGTGATCTCCGGTTGCCAGAGTACCTTGCCGTGCGCGTCCTCGACGCGGAGGATCGCGATGGGCGACACGCGCCAGCCGAGGTTGGCAAAGACCGAGTAGGCGGCGACCATCTGGATCGGATAGACGTCGGCGGACCCGATGTGGATGGACGGGTACTCGGGAATCGGCGTGGTGATGCCGAACTTCCGCGCCATGTCGACGACGCTCTGCTCGCCCAGCTCCATGCCCAGCCGGATGGCGGGCAAGTTGCGCGACTGGTAGAGCGCGCGCCGCATGATCATGCGCCCTTCGAACCTGAGGTCGTAGTTGTTGGGCTGCCACGTGTCGCCGCTGACCTGCGGGATCTCGATGGGCGCGTCGTCCAGCACGTACGCCGGCGACCGGCCGCTCTGCACGGCGGTGGCGTAGACGAAGGGCTTGAACGTGGATCCCGGCTGGCGCAGGGCCTGCGTCGCGCGGTTGAACTTGGAGTCGTCGAAGTCGCGCCCGCCCACGAGCGCGCGCACCGAGCCGGTGCGCGGATCCATGACGATGAACGCGCCCTGCAGGTACTGGGTGACGACGCCGGCCGCGGCGTCTTCCGGGGCGGTCGCGAGCACCTGCTCGTAGCTTTTGTGCGGAAAGGCGCCCGCGGCGCCGCCCTCGATGGCCTTGAGCTGACGCTCGAGTGCGCGCTCCGCCGCGCCCTGCAGCTCGAGGTCCAGCGTCGTGTAGACACGCAGTCCATCCTGGTAGATGCGCTCGCCGAATTGCGCCTCGAGCTGCTGGCGCACCCACTCCACGTAGTAGGGCGCGACGTCGCCGGTGGTGCTGCCGCCGTGGGCAAGCCGCAGCGGGTACGCCTTGGCCAGCGAGGCGTCGGCGTCGCTGATGGCGCCCTCGCGGCGCATCAGCTCGAGGATCGTGTTGCGGCGCTGGATGGCCCGTTCGGGAAAGCGACGCGGATTGTAGCGGCTGGGCGCCTTGGGCAGCGCCGCGAGCGTGGCCGCCTCGGCGAGATTCAGGTCGCGCACCGACTTGCCGAAGTAGCGCTGGCTGGCCGTCTCCACGCCGTAGGCGCCGCCGCCGAGGTTGATCTGGTTGAGATACAGCTCGAGGATGTGATCCTTGCTGTAGTGCGCCTCGATGGAGCGGGCGATCTTCGCCTCGCGCAGCTTGCGCACGACGGTCTTCTCCCGGCTCAGCTGCAGCGGGAAGACGTTGCGCGCGAGTTGCATGGTGATGGTCGAGAAGCCCTGCGTGAAACTCCCGTGCCGCAGGTTGCTGACCCCGGCGCGGAGGACGCCGATGAGGTCGATGCCGCGGTGCTGGTAGAAGCGCTTGTCCTCGACGATGACGAACGCGGCACGCAGCGCCTGCGGCATCTGCTCGATGGGCACGAGGGTCCGGCGCTCGAGCCCGAGCTCTGCCACGAACCGGCCATCGGCGGCGAAGAGCTTGGATGTCTGGCTCGGGCGGTACTTGTCGAGGGCGCCGATGGATGGGCAGTCGGTGCCGCGGCAGGTGAGCATCCAGGCGGCAGCGACGACACCGGCGCCAAGCGTGGCGACGGCGGCGGCGGCGATGAGGGCGTAGCGCAGGGGCTTGGACACGATCCGGAAATCTACTGATGGGAAGGGGAAGGGGCAGAGCGGGGGAAGGGAGCGGGGATGGGGGTCGGCTCCAGGGTCCGCCATCCGCCATCCGCCATCCGCCATCTACCGTCTACCGTCTGCCGTCTACCGTCTACCGTCTGCCGTCCGCGGTCGTAGCTTTTACGTCATGCCTCGACTCCTCGTCACCGGCTCGTCCGGTCTCATCGGTTCCGAAATGGTCGCCCACTTCGCCGGGCTCGGCTGGGAAGTGGACGGCGTCGACAGCAACCAGCGCGCCGTGTTCTTCGGGCCCGGCGGCGACACGCGGTTCATGCAGCAGCGCCTGGCCGCGACCTACCCCGGTTTTCGCCATCACGAGCTCGACGTGCGCGACCGTGCCGGTGTTGACGCGCTGCTGCGCGAGCGGCGTCCCGACGCCATCGTGCACGCGGCCGCGCAGCCGAGCCACGACCGCGCGGCGGCCATTCCGTTCGACGACTTCGACACAAACGCCGTCGGCACGCTCAACATGCTCGAGGCGGCGCGCCGTCATGCCATCGACGCGCCCTTCGTGCACTTCAGCACCAACAAGGTCTACGGCGACGCGCCGAACGAGCTGCGCCTCACCGAGCTCGAGACCCGGTGGGACTATGCCGACGCCGCGTACGCGGAGGGCATCGCCGAGAACTTCCGCATCGACCAGTCCACGCACTCGCTCTTCGGCGCGTCCAAGGTCGCGGCGGACGTGCTGGTGCAGGAGTACGGGCGCTACTTCGGCATGAAGACGTGCGCGCTGCGCGGCGGGTGCCTCACGGGACCGAGCCATGCGGGCGTCGAGCTGCACGGCTTCCTCAGCTACCTCGTGAAGGTGAACGTCGAGGGGCGGCTGTACCGCGTGTACGGCTACAAGGGCAAGCAGGTGCGCGACAACATCCATTCGGGTGACGTGGCCCGGTTCGCGGAAGCATTCATTGCCGCGCCGCGCTCGGGCGAGGTGTACAACCTCGGCGGCGGCAAGGGCAACGCCTGCTCGATCCTCGAGGCGTTTGCCATGGTCGCCGAGCGCACGGGCAAGCCCATGCAGCACGAATACGACGAGAAGCACCGCATCGGCGACCACATCTGCTACTACAGCGACCTGCGCAAGATGATGCGGCACTACCCCGGCTGGTCCATCACCGTGCCGCTCGCGACGATCTTCGACGAGATCGTCGAGGCCTGGCAGCAGCGGCTGCAGTGAGCGTCGCGCCGGGCGCGCTGCCGCGTATCCTGCTGGTCACCGACGCGGACCTGACGCCAGGCAGCCGCGGCGCCGGACGCACGCTCGTCAACCTGTTCTCGCGATATCCAGCGGGTCGGCTGCTGGCCGTGAGCGGCAGCGCGCACGCGCCGTACGACATGGAGGGTGGCCACCGCGTGCTCGCCGCCGAGCCGGGGATTTCCGGTCGGTTGGCCGACCGGTTGCGCCCGATCGTGGGCGAGATCGCCGCCGCCTGGGCGCGATGGAGACCGCTGCCGGCCGACGCGGCCGTGCGCGCGTTCGCACCCGAGCTGCTGCTCGCGGTGCCCACGCACCCCGTCGGCATCGCGCTCGCCGAGCGCTGCGCGCGGTTGGCGCCCGGCGTGCCGGTGGTCACCTACCTGATGGACGATTGGGTTGCGCACGCCGACGGGGCCCGTCTGGCCTTCGACACGCCGCGACGCGCGCGCGCGCTGCTCCGCGCCTCGGCGGGATGGCTGGCCATTTCCGAGTATCTGCTGGAATCGCTGCGCGCGGCGACCGGCGTGGACCGCCCGGTCCTGCTCGTGCACAACCCGGTGTCGCTACGCGACGCGGAGCCCGCGGCGCTCGCCGCACCTCGCACCGGACGCTTCCGCGTGGCGTATGCCGGCTCCGTCTGGCCCATGCACCGCGACGCCGTCATGGCCATGGCCGCCGGCGTGCAGCGGTTGCGCGCGTCGGGTGTGGACATCGAGTTCGTCGTCTTCACCGACCGTCACTTCTGGGGCCTCCACGAGGCGGAGTGGCAACGCTGGGGCGTGGTCGACGGCGGGCTGATTCCCTACGCCGCACTGCGCGGCGTCCTCGCTGAATGCGACCTGCTGCTCGTGGCGTCGTCGTTCGAGCCATCACAGGCCCACATGTCGCGCTCGTCACTGCAGACCAAGGTGACCGACTACATGGCGAGCGGCCGGCCGATCCTTGCGTGCGGGCCGCCGGACGCCGCGTCGAACCGGTTCCTGCGTCAGCATGCGTGCGCCTGCTTCGCCGAGGATCCGTCGCCCGCGGCGATTGACGCCGCCCTGCGGGCCTGCGTCGCCGAGCGCGCGGGCGGTCCGGCCCTGGCACGCCGCGCGTGGGACGTGGTCCGGCGCGAGCACGACGCCGAGACTGTGAGCGCCCGACTGCACGACTTTCTGGGCCGGATGGCCGTGCACGCCGACCCCGACGCGTAGCGAGGCGGGTGCCCGGCGCGCTACACGGCCTGCAGGCCGAATCGTTATCTTCCCCCCATGATCGACTTCCTCTCCGAACTCGAGTGGCGCGGACTGCTCTACCAGCAGACCGAGGGCGCGGCCGCCCATTTCGCCGCCGGCTCGGTGGCGGCCTACTGCGGCTTCGATCCGACGGCGGCGTCGCTCCACGTGGGCAATCTCGTGCCCGTCATGGGACTCGTGCATCTGCAGCGCGCGGGGCACCGCCCGGTGGCGCTGGTCGGCGGCGGCACCGGAATGATCGGCGACCCCAGCGGCAAGGCGAACGAGCGCCAGCTCCTGACGCCCGAGGAGATCGACGCGAACGTGGCGGGCATTCGCGCGCAGCTGGCGCGGTTCCTGGACTTCTCGGGTCCGCACGCCGCCCGCCTCGTGGACAATGCCGAGTGGCTACGCGAGCTGCGGGCCATCGAGTTCATGCGTGATGTCGGCAAGCATTTCTCCGTCAACGTCATGCTGCAGAAGGACTCGGTGAAGTCACGCCTGGAATCGGGCATCTCGTACACCGAGTTCTCGTACATGCTGCTGCAGGCCTACGACTTCGTCGAGCTGAACCGCCGCCACGGTGTGTCGGTGCAGGTCGGCGGCAGCGACCAGTGGGGGAACATCACCGCCGGCACCGAGCTGGTCCGCCGCACGCTCCAGCAGGAGGCGCACGGCGTCACGCTGCCGCTCGTGACGACGTCGAGCGGACAGAAGTTCGGCAAATCCGAGGCCGGCGCCGTCTGGCTCGATGCCGCGCGCACGTCGCCATTCCAGTTCTACCAGTTCTGGGTGAACGCCGACGACGCCGACGCCGTGCGCTACCTCAAGCTGTTCACGCTGCTCGACCGGGAGGAGATCGACGAGCTGGCGGCAGCGCTCGCCGCCGCGCCGCACGAGCGCGCCGCGCAGCGCCGCCTGGCGCTCGCCGTGACGTCGACCGTGCACGGCACCTTCGCGGCGACGCTGGCCGAGCAGGTCTCGCGCGTGATCTTCGACCGCAAGGTCGACGCGCGGGCCCTGTCGGCCGACGTCTTCGAGACGCTGGCCGCCGAAATTCCCCGCGTCGCGATGAGTCCGGTGAACGGGACGATCAGCATCGTCGATGGCCTCGAGGCGGCATTCGCGCTGTCGAAGACCGCGGCGCGCAAGCTCATCCAGCAGGGTGCCGTGAGCGTGAACGGTGACAAGATCTCGGCCGACGCCCAAGGCGCGGACGTCGCCGGTGCCGTGCACGGACGCTGGTTCCTGCTGCGCAAGGGCGGGCGCGACGTGGCGGTGCTCGAACTCTCGTAGCACGACCTGCCGGCTCCGGCCCTACGGATGACGACGCACGGGGAATGCCCGCGCATCGTCATCCGTTTCGCCGTCAAGGGGCGTGGCCGCCGAGCAGTGCCTTGCGGTCCTTCGCGGGCAGGTACTTCGCGCCCTCGCGCATCGTCAGGCCGGACACCTCGGCGCGGTGCGCACGCAGGAACTTGGCGACAACGGTCGGCTGCTCCTTGCTCACCTCGCGCAGTACCCAGCCGATTGCCTTGCGGATGAAGAACTCGGTGTCGCCCAGCATCGGCACGGCGAGGGCGGTGAACGCGCTGAACGGCACGTCTCCCTGCACGACCGGCGGCATCAGGGTCAGGAGGGCCGCCCGGCGGATCCAGAAATCGTTGTCCGTCGCCCAGCGCGGCAGCGTGGTGCGCAGCGTTGTCTCGCGCAGGAGCATCGGCGCGAGCACCTTCGTGCTCAACCAGTCGACGTAGGCCCACGTGCAGGCATCGCGCAGCAGCCGTTCGAGCATTGGCAAGTCGCCTGCGTCGAGCGCCGCCTCGCGCTCTTCGAGCAACCCAATGGCCACGGAGCGCAACTCATGCACCCGCGTGCGCCAGAGCGCCGCGACGATGGCGCGCAGTGGCTCGTCCTCGGCGGCAGCGATGCGACGCGCAAGCGCCTTTGCCACGCGACGGATCGCCGGCTGGTCGGCGCCGAGAAACTCGAGGTCGCTCTTGAGGTCCGGGCTTTCGACTCAGCCCGGGGTGACTCCTGCCACCGCTGAAACCTGGTCATTGTTTCAACTCATCGCGCGTGTGCGCGAAGTCTATGGCGCCGAGTTGTTGGGTCCAGTTGTGATTTCGATGTGCAGATCAGCGTCAGACGTGTTGAGTGTATTACTGCTTGCCCGCTGGTCAGGCTGTGACCACGCTCTGCAAATTGTCCCGCTTTTTGAAACCATTGAAGACCTGAAAGCCGCGCCATCCATTTTTGAAACCCTGTTTACCTTACCAGTCTATCGCGAACATCTTGCAACATGCGATGACGCTCAGATGGTGATGATCGGCTATTCAGACAGCAACAAGGATGGCGGATATGTCATGGCGAACTGGGCGTTGTACCAGGGGCAGGAGAGCATTACAAAGGTCGCGCAAAAACACGAAATTACACTGACGATCTTTCATGGCCGCGGCGGGACAATTGCCCGCGGCGGTGGACCCGCCAACCGCGCCATTCGCGCGCAGCCTGTCGGCAGCATCAATGGTCGCTTTCGCCTCACAGAGCAGGGTGAAACGATTGCCTCTCGTTATTCCAATCCTGAGCTTGCGCATCGCCATCTTGAGCAAATTATCCATGCGGTTTTGCTGGCTTCCTCTCCCGCAAAAAAACAAGTTGAAATTCCTGTTGCATGGCGCACAAATATGGATGTGTTGTCGGTTGTAGCGCAAAAGACTTATCGTCAACTTGTTTATGAAACACCTGGCTTTATTGATTTTTGGCAAGCCGCAACCCCACTGGATGAAATCAAACGCCTGCAATTTGGCTCTCGTCCCGCCGCGCGGACGCAAAGCAGTGAGGTGACCAAAATCCGCGCCATTCCCTGGGTATTCTCATGGATGCAAAGCCGCTTTAATTTGCCCGGCTGGTTTGGGCTTGGCTCCTCGCTGGCATCTGTAAAAGATATTGCTCTTCTGCGGGATATGTATAGCGGCTGGCCTTTTTTCAAGTCCATGCTGAATAATACTGAAATGTCCCTC
>JBBQZD010000061.1:0-13235 GCA_038208045.1 Gemmatimonadales bacterium
CAGATAATCGTGATTCGTTGCCGAATGGAATCGACGAGGAAGAGTAGCTACATCCTGTGGCAGCGCGAGCGCGAGCGCGCCGTTCAACTCAAACCAGTCAGTGCCGTGCGTAGTGAGCGCGGAATGCGCGTTGACGGTACCGACGGAGAGCAGGTTGGGCACGGCGGGATTGTCCACATCGCCCGGCCCCATGTATATCTCGTAGTCGGCCTGACTGAGATCGTAGACGTCACGCACGCCAAACGGACGGTGATCGATGGCGTCAGTTGCGATGACAATGAACTCTCTTGGATTCAGACGCCGACCGACCAGCGGCAGCTGATAGATAATGTCAGCCCACACGCCCGCTGTGTCGGCATACAGGTCCCGGCTCAGGGTGCACCAATCCCCACCATAGTCCGGGTTCGGACTCTTGGTGACAGCTAGTAACATGCCATCCACGGCTATCGCCGTATCGCTGTTGTTGTACAGCTCTACGTAGCCACTGAAATTGTACATCGTACCATTTGGCTGAAACGTGATGCGGCCATTTGTCAGAATTTCGGAAAAGACGAGCGATCCGCGTCGCGTCGCACTAGCCGCGACCTCGAACGGCAGCGTGCCCCCCGTGTTGCCGATGGCCACACTACGCGCCCCACCCCACGCCGAGAGATCGCGGTCCGCGGGCGCGAGCTGGCCCAGCTCCGTGGTCGTGAAGGCGCGCGAAACCGTGACCTGGTAGTTGCCCTCGAGCAGATCGGTAAACGTCGCGACGCCTTGCGCCGTGGTCTGCGTCGTCACGTCCGTCCCGCCCTCTCGGCGCAGCACCACCGTCGCACCGGGAATGGCATCGGGCCACCCCAGCGTGCGCGCAATGAGCAGGTCGGGGGACTCGGGGCGCACGGTCACGCTGAGCGTGGTGCGCGGCACGCCACCCCCGGGCGGTGGCGTTGTTCCGCCCGGCGAGACCGGTGCGCTCACCGAGGACTCCCCACCGGCGCACGCGGCGATGAAGAGTGTGGCGAGGAGAACCGCATGAACGAAGCGCACGGGACAATACGGATCGGAAATGTGCCAGCACAATCGAGACCGACCAACAACTACTGACATCCCCAGCGGAGGAAGTCAATAGCGGGACGCAGGGGGACAGTGGCGAGCACCACATCCACACGGAGCGTGTCGCCGGCGCGGAGTTCGAGGTAGAAGCGCGCCTCGGCGAATCTCAGGTGGCGCACGCGCACGACGACCGGACCGCTGGGGACGCGGGCGACGCGCCTTGCGTCGGTGGTTTGAGCGTGCATCACGGCGCTGGTCGCCAGCAGGCAGAATGCGAGGCAAGGGATCCGCCTCATACGAACCTTCCACGTGGAGAAGATCAGTCGGCAATCAAACCGACGGAAACAGTCGGTTCGGGGTGCACCCTGTATTGACAGGCACGGTGGGAAAAGTCAATACTGGAACGTCCCCAGGGAGTGACCTCGATGCATGGGGGTGACACGTGGTCGGGCGCTGGCTGTGGGTGGAGCGGCTGTTGCTGGCCGGCCTGGCGATTCTGGTCTTCTCGCTGCTTCAAGACGGGCGAGCGGGCCGCGCGCGCGAGCTGACACTGAATCGCCGGTTACGAGAACCATGGCGCGGCAACGCCATGGCGACGTTCGTCGCGCGGTCGGTACAGGGCGACACGCTGACCGTCGGGCACGCGCCGGTGGGGACCAAGCAACTCGTGTATGTCTTCTCGACCCGTTGCCCGTTCTGCCGCCGGTCGAATCCCTACGTGGTCGCGATCCACAAGTCTTTGGACAGCGTCGGCGCTGCCGGCGGACTCCGGGTGCAGGTCATTGGCATTTCGCTTGACTCATTGCCGGAGACCGAGCGCTACGTCCAGGAACAGGCGCTCACGTTTCCGGTTGTGCGCTTTCCGGAGCGCAAGTTGCGGCTGATCTACAAGACGCAGGTGACGCCGTCGTTGATGCTGCTGACTGATGAAGGGCGTGTGATCCTGGCCAGGCTCGGAGTGTTCGAGACCCCGGCCGCGTACGACTCGCTACTCGAAGCGGCGCTCACGCCGCCGCTGAAGAAGGACTCATTGGCGGCGGGTACGCTCGTCGCACCGTAGCACGTGGCGAGCGATGAGGGTTGGTCCATTCAACGCAGGAGGTGCACCATGAAGGAAAGAGTTGGGGCGGTCATGCGGACGGCTGTACTGGCCCTGGCGGCGAGTGCATTCATAGTCGGAGTCGCCGAAGCTCGTGCGACCGCGACTGCGAACCGAAGCTGCATCTTCGTCCCGCCGTATTACGTCGGCGCATGCGTCGACGACCCGGGTTGCAAAGACCTGTGCGAACCGTATTGGCCAAGACAAGGGGTCGGTGGCTGTCTCAGCGAGCCGCTTTGCTGCGTTTGCGAGTAGTTTGACTCCACTAGCTCACGGACGCGACCGGCGAGCATTGAACTCGCCGGTCGCGGTACCTTTCACGAACTAAAAGGAACGGCACCAGCCGGAGAGAACAGAGGTCGCCTTTCGGAGGTCGCGTCTCGGCGGCCCCCACTCAATGGCGTAATGGCATGAGCACAGGGCTGCTGTTGGGCCAAGCGACCGAAGCAAGCGGACAGATGTCAGGGAACGCTGAATGGGGTTGGCACTAAGAGCGAGTAGTCGCGAGCACTTGACCGGCTGCGTTGAAGATATCGTTGACCCGAGAGGCGAGTTCGTTGGAACGAGACGTTTATGAGGGCATCTGCACCAATCAGCGTCGGGGACGCATCGAGGTTCGCTCCCACGGCCGGCGCGCACAACGGTGGAAAGCGTGGGTCTTCGCGATAGTACGAGAAGACATCAAGCAGGGTGGCCCTCGGAAGGAAGAGGTAGTCGTGGTTCTGCTGCAAATGCAGCCGACGTACAAGTGTCGCTATGTTCTGTGGGGCTGCCAACGCAATCGCGTTGTTCAGTTCGATCCAATCCGTTCCGTGCGTAGTCAAGGCGGAATGGGCCATCACCGTGCCAACAGAGATCATGTTCGGGACCGACGGGTTGTCCACGTCTCCAGGGCCTTGGTAGACCTCATAGTCTGCATTGGTCAGATCATACACATCGCGCACGCCAAACGGGCGATGATCGATCGCATCGGTCGCGATCGTGACGAACTCGCCCGGATCAAGGCGCCGACCAATAGGTGGAAATTGGTAAACAATGTCGGCCCAAACGCCCGCTGTATCCGCATATAAGTCCCGGGATAGTGTGCAGAATGTCCCGCCATAATCGCGGCTGGGGCTCATTGTAACTGCCATCAGTATCCCGTCCAGCGTAATGGCCGTATCGCTGTTGTTGTAGAGTTCAAGGAATCCACTGAAATTGTATCGTGTGCCGTTTGGCTGAAAGGTGATGAAGGCGCCGCTCAGAATCTCGCTGAACACAAGTGATCCCCGCCGAATCGCTGCAACACTCACCTCAAACGGCAGCGTGCCCCCCGTGTTGCCGATGGCCACGCTACGCGCCCCACCCCACGCCGAGAGATCGCGGTCCGCGGGCGCGAGCGTGCCCAGTTCCGTAGTCGTGAAAGCGCGTGTCACCGTGACCTGGTAGTTGCCCTCGAGCAGATCGGTGAACGTCGCGATACCTTGCGCCGTGGTCTGCGTCGTCACGTCCGTCCCGCCCTCTCGGCGCAGCACCACCGTCGCACCGGGAATGGCATCGGGCCACCCCAGCGTGCGCGCAATGAGCAGGTCGGGGGACTCGGGGCGCACGGTCACGCTGAGTATGGTGCGCTGCACCCCACCGCTCGGCGGAGGAGTGCTGCCACCAGTCGGTGGCGCGCTCACCGACGACTCCCCGCCGCCGCAAGCGGTGGCGGCGAGGAGTCCGATCAGGAGAATGGCGGCGGTGTGGCGCATAACGTCTCCATCACATTGCTGAACAACAGGCCCATCTACCGCAACCGAAGTGCCACCAAAGCGAACTCAAGGTACAACGAATGGAGTGACCGCGAGATACACGAAGTCACGCGCACTGGAACGAGTGCGACGCACGTGCGCGCTGCCGGGAAGCCGCGAGCGCTGCAAGGACACGCCAGTCTTGGTGTCGAGGTATGAGAACACAAAGGGCGCCGCATCGATGTTGGCGCCCACCGAGGGCGCGCACAATGGCGGGAATGCGATGTCTTCTGCGAAAGTCGTGGCGACGTCGAGAAGTGTCGACCGCGGAATGAAGAGATAGTCATGGTTCTGGGCGGTGTTGAGTCGTCGCGCCATCTTGGCACCATCCTGCGGCGATGCAAGAGCGAGTGCGCTGCCGGTGCTCAGCCAAGGCGGCCCGTGATCATCAAACACCGAATGCCCTTGAACCGTACCGATGGATATGAGGTTGGGAACGGCAGGATTGTCGACATCGCCGAGGCCCACGTAGATTTCATAGTCGGCCTTGCTCAGGTCGTAGACGTCACGCGCGCCGAATGGCTGGTGGTCGATCGCATCCGTCGCGATCACTGCAAGTTCGCCGGGCTTGAGGCGGCGACCGATCGGCGGCAGCTGGTAAATGATGTCGGCCCAGACGCCTGCGGTGTCAGCGTATAGAGAACGGTCCAAGGCGCATCGCTCATCGCTGTACTGCCGGCCAGGGTACATCGTGGCGGCGATGAGCAAGCCGTCCAGCGTGATGGTTGTGTCGGCGTTGTTGAAGAGTTCGATGAAGGTACTGTAGGGGTACCTGGTGCCGTTGGGCTGAAGCAGGATGTTGTGCAATATTTCGGAGATGACGAGCGATCCGTTGCGTACGGCGCTGGAGGTGACATCGAATAGCAGCGTTCCGCCCGCGTTGTTGATAATCACGCTTCGCGCCCCGCCCCACGCCGAGAGATCGCGGTCCGCGGGCGAGAGCTTGGACAGTTCGGCCGCGGCAAAGACACGCGAGACGGTGACCTGATAGTTGCCTTCGAGCAAATCGGTGAACGTCGCGACGCCTTGCGCATTGGTCTGCGTCGTCACGTCCGCCCCACCATCGCGCCGCAGCACCACCGTCGCGCCGGGAATCGCATCAGGCCAGCCGAGCGTGCGCACGATCAGCAGGTCGGGCGACTCGGGCCGCACCGTCACGCTGAGCGTGGTCCGCTGCACCCCACCGCTCGGCGGGGGCGTAGTGCCGCCGGGCGACGGCGGCGCGCTCACCGACGACTCTCCGCCGCCGCAGGCGGCGAGGAGCAGGCAAGCACACCAGAATGACGCGGACAGGCAGCGCATGAACGACCTTGGGGGGAGCCGTGACGCTTCATTCAATTCGGCGCGTTCGCCCAAGCAAGTCAAGAGCCGCGCCCACTACGCGGAGCGCGGCCGGGCAGGCTGCGCTCAGCGCGCCCGCGACTCGCCGGGCGCCAAGACCCACAACCGTTCGTCTCGAAACCCCGCCGCCGTCCACGCCGCGCGTGCCCGCTTCGGGGGTTCATCCACCGGCTCGTCGGTGAGCACGAACGTCCCCCAGTGCATGGCGACCATCACCGATGCGGACTTCGGATGCGTCGCGCAGAGTTCGACAAACGCGCGCACCGCTTCCTCGGGAGTCACGTGCACCGGTTCCATGATCCAGCGCGGGTCGTACGCGCCGATGGGCATCAACACCGTGTCGAAGGGCCCGAGCCTTGCGCCGATCTCCCCGAATCCGTCGTGCCAGCCGGTGTCGCCCACGAAGCAAAGCGAATGCCCCTGAATCTTCAGCGCGAAGCCGGCCCAGAGCGACTTGTTGCGGTCCCACGGCGTGCGCCCGGAGAAGTGCTGCGCGGGAACGGCCGTCACCTGCAGGTCGTCGGCGCCGGCCTGCTGCCACCAGTCGAGCTCGGTGACGTGCTTCACGCCACGCGCCGCCAGGCGGCGGCCGACACCGAGTGCGGTGAACCACCGCGCCTCGGGGTGCGCGCGCGCGATGGCGCGCACCGACCAGTCGTCAAAATGATCGTAGTGATCGTGAGATTGGATGACGATATCAATGGGCGGCAGCGCATCAAACGCCACCCCAGGCGGAACTAGCCGTTTGGGCCCCGCCCACTGCACGGGGGAGCAGCGATCGCTCCACACGGGATCGGTGAGGACGTTCAGCCCGCCCACCTGCAGCAGGAAGGTCGAGTGTCCCACCCAGGTGATCACGCACTCGTCGGTCTTTGCCCGAGGGTAGCGAATGGCCGGCGTGGCGAGTGCTGGCGGGGTGCCGCTCCAGCCGGCGAGGCCGCGGCTGCGCGCGCGCTGCCACGCCCACTCGAGCATGGCACCGACGCCGCGCAGCCGGCCCGCAGGCGAGGGATTCCGGAAACCGGTCGGCGTATGATGGCTGGGAGGCACAACCGAAAGATCAATGGATGAACGGCGCGGGTCTACTGCCCGTACCAATTGCATCGGGCGGAGACGACGCGGAGATTCCCTCGACGCCCCCAACGGACCAGACGTGACTTTCAAGCTTCGCCTTCTCGCGCTCGCCTTCCTTGCGGGCTGCATGCCACCGGCCTCGACGACCACCAGACCGGTGCGCATCGCCGAGCCGATCACGATCACGATGGCGCCGCCGCGCGACACGGACGTCGCCGCCGCCGTGGGGCGCGGCAACCCGTTCGCGACGATCAGCCGCATCGACTGGCCGGGCCCGAACGCCTACCGCTCGGCGAGCGGCGAGCCCGGCCCGGCCTATTGGCAGCAGCGCGCCGACTACGCGCTGGCGGCCACGCTCGACACGGCAGCCAAGCGCGTGAGCGGCACGGTGCGCATTCGCTACACCAACAACTCGCCCGACACGCTTCGCTTCGTCTGGCTGCAGCTCGACCAGAACCTGTATCGGCCGGGCAGCAAAGGCAGTGCGTTCTTCCCGGCCGACTCCCGCTGGGGCGTACGCGGATTCGATGGCGGCTTTGCGCTGACGCAGGTGGTCGTGGATGGCGCACCGGTGACGCCGCGCGTGGACGACACGATGATGCGGCTCGATCTGCCGCAGCCACTGGCTCCGCACGGCGCGCAGGTGACCATCGGCATGACGTACAGCTTCAATATCCCCGAGCACGGCAGTGACCGGATGGGGCGCGACGGCACGCTGTACGAGATCGCGCAGTGGTACCCGCGCATGGCGGTGTACGACGACGTGCGCGGCTGGAACACCGATCCGTACCTCGGACAAGGCGAGTTCTACCTCGAGTACGGCGACATCGACTACGCCATCACCGCGCCGGCCGGCTACACGATTGCCGGCAGCGGCGTGCTGCAGAATCCCGACGAAGTACTCACGGCATCGCAGCGTGAGCGTCTGGCAAGGGCCGCGAAGAGCGCCGAGCAGGTGGCGATCATCACGCGCGGCGAGGCGCAGGCGCGCGCGACGCCCGGCACGAAGACGTGGAAGTTCCGCGCCGAGCACGTACGCGATGTGGCGTGGGCGGGGGCGCCCGACTTCCGGTGGGAGGCGACGAGCTGGAACGGCGTGCTGTGCCAGGCCTACTTCCAGCAGGACCGCACCAAGGGGGCGTGGGACAAGGGCGCCGAGATGACGCAGTGGACCATCCGGACGTATTCGGAGCTCGTATACCCGTACCCGTATCCGCAGGCCACGAGCGTCGCCGGACCGGTGGCGGGCATGGAGTACCCGATGTTCGTGATGGTCGAGTACGGATCCAACGGCGACCCCAACACGGTCTTCGGCACGATTGACCACGAGCATGGGCACGAGTGGTTCCCGATGCTGGTGGGAAGCAACGAGCGCCGGTACGCGTGGCAGGACGAGGGATTCAACACGTACATCAACGCGTTCTCGAACGAGCGCCGATATCCCGGCCTCTCGGCGTACCCGAACGCGATGACCGATTGGCAGCTCGTGTCGGCCGCTGGCATCGACACGCCGCTGATGACGGCGCCGGACCACATCGACCTGCCCGCGCTGGGGGCCGTGGCCTACGACAAGCCGGCGGTGACGCTGCTGACGCTGCGCAACCACGTGCTGGGGGCGGAGACCTTTGACCGCGCCTTCCGCGAATACACGCGCCGGTGGGCGTTCAAGCATCCGACGCCGGGCGACTTCTTTCGCACCGTGGAGAATGTCTCGGGCACGGAGCTGGGCTGGTTCTGGCGCAGCTGGTGGTACACGACGGACAAGCTCGACTTTGCGCTGGTGAACGTCGAGACACGCAGTGACGGCGCCGAGCGCACGGTGTATCTGGAAGTGGCGCGCACGACGGACGTGATCTTTCCGCCGGCGATCCGACTGAAATACGCGGACGGGAGCACGGAAGACATACGTTTTCCGGTGGACGTGTGGGCGCGGGGGGCCTCGGTCAGCCTGACCGCTCCGGCGCGGGGTGCCGTGGTGGGCGCGCGCCTGTGGCCTGATGCATCGGTGCCCGACTGGAATTCTGACAATGACACGTGGGGAGATGCTCCCCGCGCGAGCAGGATTGGAGCGGTAACGATTCCGAAGTAGGGGGTGGCGGGGTAAGTTCAATGAAGAACGCACAGCAGCTGTGTGCTATGCGCTCTTCGTTGGTCGTTCTTCGTTTCCGGTGAGGTGGGGTGATGGCAAAGATCACGTGTGCCAAGTGTGGCCTGGAGAAGGAGGGATTCGAGCGGCCGCCGTTTCCCGGCGCGATGGGCGCGCGCATTCTCGAAGGGACCTGCCCGGATTGCTGGCAGCTCTGGCTGAAGCAGCAGACCATGCTCATCAACCACTACGGCCTGAACGTGATGGACCCGCAGGCCCGCCAGTTCCTGACGCGCAACATGGACGCCTTCCTGTTCAAGGGCGGCCGCACCGACGATGTGGACACGACCAAGCAGGGACAGATCACCTACTGAGGGATGTCGCGTTCCCTCACGGCAAGACGGCAGGGCGTCCCGCCATCGTGACACCAGCTTGACATTAGTTGCGGCGTGCTACTTATTGCCCGCGGAATGACTGCCCGCACATCTTCCGCGCGCCGCCGCGGATCCTCGACAATCGACCTCGTGTTGTGCGCCGTCCGCAGTGGGCGGCTGCACGTGCTCGTCGTGAAGTCGGCCGACGGCAAGTCGGTGCTGCCCTACGCGTGGATCACCGACGGCGAGTCGCTCGAGGACGCCGCCCGCGAGTTGGCGCGCGACATCGCCGGCTCGAGCGTGGCGTGGATGACCGCGGGTGCGGCGACCGCCTCGCGGCGGCATCCGGCCGAGTCGGCGCTGTCGGTGCCGTACGTCGGGGTGATCAGTTCGGGCGCGGCGACGCCGAGCGATGCCGTCTGGTGCCCGGTGGACGCGCTGCCGGCGCTGGCGCCCAGGCATCGGGCGCTGGCCACGGGGGCGCTCGACACGCTGCGCCTTCATATGGATGTGGCGCCCGTGGCGTTCCGGTTGCTGCCGAACGTGTTCACGCTGAGCGAACTCCAGCAGGCATATGAACTTCTGCTGGGCCGCCTCCTGCACAAGGCGAGCTTTCGGCGCGCGCTGCAGGCGGCCTACCTGGTGGAACCGACCGACGAGTGGCGCAGCGAAGGGCGTGGGCGCCCGGCCCAGCTGTTCCGGTACCAGCCCCGCAAGCGCCGCGGTGGGCATCGCAGCGTCCGGTTCGACCTCATCGGCAGCTGACGGCGGCAGTTGGCGGGTACCCGCCGGCGCGGGGATGTGCGCCACCTCGGGACCGAATGGTGACAGGGAACCCCTTGCGCTGGTATATGTATTAGTTGCAAGGTGTATATAAGTCCCAAAGCGGAGGCCCCCGTGCTGACGTACTTGGACGCCCTATGTGACGCGATGGTGGCGCGCGACCTGCCCCGGTTGCACCACCTGGTCGATGACCATCCGCTGGCCCGCCTGCTTCCGAAGGAGGCGCTGGCCGAGGCGCGCCGCTTCCTTGGCGGCAAGTCGTTCGTGCACGCCGTGCCGCTGGCGATGCTCCGGTTCCGCGACCAGACGGCGCGCCTGTTGAGCGAGGCGCCGCGCGCGGCCGAGCCCGTCGAGCCGGTTGCTCCCGAACCCGCGACGCTGACCGCGCCGATGCCGGCACGTCGCAGGGGACGGCGGCGGCGTGCGGACCAGATGGAGCTGCCGTTGTCAGCTTAGTACCGTGCGCCATTCTGGTCTCTTTCAACGCGGAGACACGGAGTTGACGGCGAGGGCCACGGAGACTGCAACGGCAATTCAAAGGGGGCTCGGCGGAGAAATCTCACCGCCGAGCCCCCTCATCAAGTCGGCGAACAGGTCTAACGACCGCGGCCCACTCCAAGCTTCTCGAACGGCAGATTGAGCACGGGATACTCCCGCCACGCCTGATAGTCGAAGTGCCACCATTCGGTGGGATTCACGGTGAAGCCCTCGGCTTCCATGTATCGCTTCAGCAGGTCGCGGCGGGCGCGCTCACTGGCCGTGCCGCCGGCGTACGACGGATACGCCCGCTCCGAGAACTCGTCGTAGCCGCTGGGCATGCGTGCCGGCTGGCCCGTGCGCAGGTCGTAGAGCGTGAGGTCCACGGCCGCCCCCCGATTGTGGCGCGAGCCAGTGGCCGGGTTGGCCACGAAGGTGTGCTGCGAGTCGGGTGTGGCCTCCCAGAACATCCACGTCACATACCACGGTCGATACGCATCGTGGATCAGCAGGCCATAGCCCTCCTTGGCAAGCGCGTGATGGGCGCGCACGGCGGCCTCGGCGGCCGGGCGCTGCAGGAAGGCGCGCGGCTGTGAATACATGGCCGCGCCCATGAAGTTGTTGGTGCCGGCGTAACGGATGTCGAGCGTGATGGTGGCGTCGAGCGCGACGAGTTCCACGAGATCGGGCGCACGGGTGCCGGCAAGTCCGTCGGGCACGGACAACTGGAGGGCCTCGGCGCGCAGGGCCTCGATGGGCCGGCGCGGCGCGATGCGGAATGTGGCGTGCGCCGACGTGTCGGATTGTGCGCGAAGCGGCGCGGCGAGCGGGCGGGCGAGCGGCGCCGAGGCGATGATCGCCAGCGCGGCGAGAGCGGAGAGTCGAAGTCGCATGCCCTAGAAGTGCATGAAATGCCGGAAAAGAGAAAGGCCCCGGCGACGAGCGCCGGGGCCTTTCACCTGCAACCGAGCGTTAGCTCAGCCGCCAACCTTGCTGACGTCAGCCGCCTGCGGGCCCTTCTGACCATCGACGACTTCGAACTCGACCTGATCGCCCTCGGCCAGCGACTTGAAGCCGCCCGCCGCGATGGCGCTGAAGTGAACGAAAACGTCGGGTCCACCCTCACGCGAGATGAAGCCGAAGCCCTTCGCGTCGTTGAACCACTTAACCGTGCCGGTGATACGTGCCATGTAGCTTGCCTCTCCCCATACGGGGCGTGCGGTGATGCGTGGTACCCGCGAGGCCGATGCCAGCGCGGAGTCGAGAATTGCCGAACGGGGAATAGGTAATGGGGGGGCAGGGCGGGCGGTACTGGGACCGCCCCCGTGCCCGTCGCCGCGGGTCAGGCTGCGCCGGCGATGTAGCGGGCAAATCGCCCGCAGGCGATGCACTTCAGGGTGACGTGACAGCGGGGGGGCGGCGGCACCTGGGACGGATCGCGTTCGATGTCGCCCGAGCAGGACGGGCAGCTGAGGGGGTGGCCGTTGCGGTCGTTGGCGATGAGGTTCAGCGCCTGGGCCGGATTGAACGAGTTAGGACGGGGTTTGCGCATTACGACTCCGTGGAAACAACAGTAGTGCAACACCAGACGGATGCATCTGCGAACCGAGTCTAAATGTAATCACCACTGGAAGGGGGGACTCCCAGCGGCCCGGTGGACCGCAGCATCTGCCTCATAACCCGTTGCGGGTAAATAGGTTCCGTGGTCATGGCAACTCGTGGAATCGCATCTAATCACATTTCATGCGATGGGGCGTCCGAGGGTCGCCGGGACGGGGCGAATCTCTCTGGAAATCGCCGGTCAACGTGACCGAACGCAGAGGGGGCGGCGTCAGATGGACGCCGCCCCCTCGCTCTTCGACGGCCGGTCAGACCAGCACAGGAAGCGAACGGATCTTCTCCTGCCATTCCTTGGGGCCGCTCTCGTGGACGTTGTTGCCTTCGCTGTCCACCGCGACCGTGACGGGCATGTTCTCGACGTCGAACTCGTAGATGGCTTCCATGCCGAGTTCGGCGAAGGCGACCACGCGCGAGTGCCGGATGGCCTTGGCCACCAGGTACGCCGCGCCGCCAACGGCCATGAGGTAGACCGCCTTGTGCTTGCGGATGGCCTCGAGCCCGACGGGACCACGCTCGGACTTACCGATCATTCCGATGAGCCCGGTCTTGGCGAGCATCATCTCGGTGAACTTGTCCATGCGCGTGGACGTGGTGGGTCCGGCGGGTCCGACGACTTCATCGCGCACGGGATCGACGGGACCCACGTAGTAGATGACGCGATTGGTGAAGTCGACGCCAGCCGGGAGCGATTCCCCCTTCGCGAACAGGTCGGCGATTTTCTTGTGCGCCGCGTCGCGGCCCGTCAGCATCTTGCCGTTGAGCAGCAGGCGGTCACCGCTCTTCCAGGTCCGCGTCTCTTCGGGCGTGAGCGTGTCGAGGTTCACCGACTTGGCGTTCATGTCGGGCGCCCACGTGACATCGGGCCAGTCGCTGAGCTTCGGCACGGGCAGGCTAACGGCGCCCGAGCCGTCGAGCGTGAAGTGCGCGTGGCGCGTGGCGGCGCAGTTGGGGATCATGGCCACCGGCTTGGACGCGGCGTGCGTGGGGTAGTCGTAGATCTTCACGTCGAGCACCGTGCTGAGACCGCCGAGTCCCTGTGCGCCGATTCCAAGCGCATTGACCTTGTCGAAGAGTTCGATGCGCAACTCCTCGAGCTTGTTCTTCGGCCCGCGCGCCTTGAGCTGCGCCATGTCGATGTGCTCCATCAGCGATTCCTTGGCGAGCATCATCGCCTTTTCGGCGCTGCCGCCAATGCCAATGCCGAGCATGCCGGGCGGACACCAGCCGGCGCCCATGGTCGGTACGGTCTTGAGCACCCACTCGACGAGATCATCGTTGGGATTGAGCATGGCGAACTTGGACTTGTTTTCGGAGCCGCCGCCCTTGGCGGCGATCTTGATGTCAACCGTGTCGCCGGGGACGAGTTCGTAGTGCACGACGGCAGGCGTGTTGTCGCGCGTGTTCTTGCGGCCGAACGCAGGGTCGGCCACGATGGAAGCGCGCAACACGTTGTCGGGCTGCAGGTAGGCGCGACGCACGCCTTCGTTGACCATCTCGGTCACCGACATCGTGGCGTCCCACTGCACGTTCATGCCGACCTTCATGAAGACCACCACGATGCCGGTGTCCTG
>JBBQZD010000062.1:0-13104 GCA_038208045.1 Gemmatimonadales bacterium
GACCAAAATTGACCTCGAAAACAGCGATGAATACTGTCCGTTGCTCAAGCGCGCGGAGGGAAAGTTGTCCAACAAGGATGCGCGCGCGATGCTCACGAACGCCCTCGTAAACTGCCCCCCGTGACCGACACCTCTCCGGCCGAGATCATCGTCCACGTCTTTGGACGCACGGACGTTGGCCGCACGCGCGAGCACAACGAGGACTGCTTCATCGTCGCCGACCTGACGACGATGAACGCCACGCTGCAGCCCGAGGTGCGCGAGCATCGCCCGGGGCCGCGCGGGTCGCTGTTCATGGTGGCCGACGGCATGGGCGGCGCGGCGGCCGGCGAAATCGCCAGCCAGTTGGCCACCGAAGTCGTGCTGCAGGAGCTCGACGAGAAGTGGCACTCCGCCAGCGCGACCGACGCCGACGCCTTTGCCAGCGCCCTGCGCGCCGCCACCGAGGCGGCCAACACGCGCATCCATCGCTACGCGCTCGATCACCCCGAGAACCGGGGCATGGGCACGACGGCGACCATCGCCGGCCTGCTGGGCGACACGCTCTACCTCTGCCAGGTGGGCGACAGCCGCGGCTACCTCGTGCGCGACGGCGTGGCGGTGCAGATCACCAAGGACCAGTCGCTGATGCAGCGGCTGGTTGACGCGGGCGAGATGACGCCGGAGGAGGCCGAGGTCAGTGAGCGGCGCAACATCATCCTGCAGGCCATCGGCCCCGAGTCGAGCGTGCGGGTGGACCTCACGGCGCAGCAGGTGCGCCGCGGCGACGTGCTGATCGTGTGCAGCGACGGCCTGTCGGGACAGATGCGCACGCCCGACATCTCGCGCATCGTCACCGAGGCGCCCGACCTGATGGAGACGTGCAAGCAGCTGATTGACCTGGCCAACGAGAACGGCGGGCCCGACAACATCACGGTGATCGCCGCGCGGTTCGAGGGCGAGGGGTTGTTGCCGCCAACGGAGCGCGACGTGGTGTCGCACACGCCGTACATGCTGGCGAGCGAAAACCGCCCGACCATGCCGGTGTCGGCGGCCGAGGTGCGGCGCTCGATGGCCGCCCTGGACGCAGACGACGCGGCGGCGATGGCGTTGGCGGCGACGACCGCCGAGACGGCGGCTGCGACCGCGCAGGCGGACGCGGCGCACGCAACCCGCCGCGGCTACACGTCCGACGACTTCGCGCGGCGCGGCACGACGCCGATTGCCCCGGCGCCGCCCGCGGCCAGCCGACGCCTGAGCGTGGTGGAGCTGCGCATGATCTTCGGCGCCGTCACGGTGGCCGTGGGCGCGTGGCTCGCGTGGGCCTACCTGCTGCGCCACTGAGCGCCGCGTGCGCATTGAGCTGCGGGTCACGAGCGGAGCGCGCGCCGGCGCGCGCGAGGTGTTCGACAAGTCGGTGATCGCCATCGGGCGTCACCCGATGAACGACCTGCGCCTCGACACGGCCAAGGACCTCGACGTCTCGGGACGGCACGCCGAAATCCGCGTGGTGGACGGCCGGGCCACGGTGCGCGACGTGGGCAGCAGCAACGGCACGCAGGTGAACCGCCAGCCGCTGGTGGGCGAGCGCGCGCTGTTCGACGGCGACAGCATCCAGCTGGGCGGTGCCAACGGGGCCTCGCTGGAGTTCCGGGCGTTGGCCGACGGCGACGCGTCGTCGGCCGGCCCTGCCGACGCACCCAGCACGCGACTCTCGGCGCAGGCGACGGCGCCGGGCGCTCCAACTCCGGCGGCGGCGCCAGCCGCCCCGCCGCGCCGCGACACGACCGCGCGCATCGCCGAGGCCGTGAACGAAGAGACGGGCAAGATGCGCCGCGTGCTGTACGGATTTGGCGCGGCGGTCATCGTGGTGGTGCTCGGGCTCGCGTACGCCAGTTGGCGCAACACCGGGGCCGACCGCGCCGTCATCGAGCAGCTGCTCGGGCAGCTGCAGCAGCAGAACGCGGCCATCGAGCAGTTGCGCGGCGGCCCCGGGGCACGCGGTCTCACCGACGAGGTGGGGCGCATCCGGCAGCAGCGCGACTCGTTGCTCGCCCTGCTCAAGACGGGTGGCAGCTCGCAGGCCATCAGCGCGCGCATCGCCGAGCTCACCACGCGGCAGGCCGCCGCGGGTGACGTGTCGAAGGTGGACTACGAGCGCATCAGCGAGCAGAACACGCGCGCGGTGGCCTTCGTGGTGGTGCAGCACGGCGACGGCACCGTCGAGGGCGGCTCGGGCTTCGGCGTCACGCGCGGCGGGCTGGTCGTGACCAACCGGCACGTCGTCGAGGAGCACGCGGGCGCCCCCGGCAAGATCGCGGTGCAGTTCCACGGCTCGGGCCGGTGGCTGCCGGCGCACGTGGTGAAGGTCTCCACGAGCGACGATCTGGCCTTCCTCAAGATTGACGTGCCGGGCACCTACCCCACCGTGCTCGGCATCAGCGGCAGCGGCGCGGTGCGCGCCGGCGCGCCCATTGCCATCGTCGGCTATCCGCTCGGCAACGAGACGGCGGGCATGGGCGGGTCGATTGACACGATGACGGCGCGCGCCTCACTGGCTGCCGGGTTCGTGAGCAAATCGGTGCCCGACATTCTGCAGGTGGACGCGTACGTCGCGCACGGTTCGAGCGGCAGCCCGGTGTTCAACCAGCGCGGGCTGGTGGTGGGCGTGGTGTACGGCGGGCCGACGGAAGCGGCGGGGCGGATCGTGTACAGCGTGCCGAGCGACCGGCTGATCGCGCAGTTGCCGGGTGAGGCGGCGGGGGCAGTGCGTCCATAAAGGACGGGAAAGGATGCTCTACGCTTTACGCTGTACGTTGTAGGCTGTACGGCACGGCGTGCTCGCTTGGATGATTTGCCCCCCCCGTACGGCGTATTGCGTAGAGCGTAAAGCGTAAAGCTTCTTTTCCCGTCACATCTAAGAACACAGCGCCCTAGCCGCCGCCTCCTGCATCCCCCTGTCCCCACACCACGCGCACAGCACGTGCTGCGCGTCGGGGAGTTCGCCCGCCAGCCGCGGATGCCCAAACAGCACCACCAGCGAATCGCGCTTGAGCGTGCGCGCCCCTTGCACCGCAAGCCGCACGGTGAGGCGCGACTGCGATGAGAGCGACACGTGCCCCTTGCCCGGCACCACATCGGCAAAGACGGCGATCACCAGCACACCCTCGCCCGCCGGCGTCGCGCCCGGCACGACGCGCACCTTCCGGCCGAACGACTCCATGGCCTGCACCAGGAACTCGCGCGGCACTGCCGCCACGGGGTCGTCGTCGACCAGCACGACCTCGGCCGCGGGCGACACCCACGGCACGCGGCCACGCTCGATGCGCAGCACGCGATCGGCCACCTGCTTGGCCCACGTGCGATCGTCGAGCGTCGGGCCGCGGCCGTCCGCGCGCCATTGGCTCCACGTGGCCCACCAGGTGCGGCGCACGCGTGAGGCCTCGAGCCGCGCCGCATCGAGCCGGCCCGTGCGCAGCGCCTCCTCGAGCGCCCGCACCACCTGCGCCGGATCGGACGGGGCGAGCAGCAGGTCGCACCCCGCGGCGAGCGCCCGCACCGCGGCCTCGGGCTCGCCCTGTCCCTCGAGGACGCCGGCCATCTGGAGTCCGTCGGTCACCACCAGTCCGGCGAAGCCAAGTTCCTCGCGCAGCATCGTGATGATCGGCGCCGAGAGCGTGGCGGGCGTGCCCGTGGGATCAAGCGCGGTGAAGGCCGCGTGCGCCGTCATGATGCTCGCCACGCCGGCATCAATGGCCGCGCGGAAGGGCGCGAGGTCGCCGGCCTGCAGGTCGGCAAGGCCGTCGCCGACCTGTGCGAGGGCGAGGTGCGAGTCCACGCGCGCGCGCCCGTGCCCGGGAAAGTGCTTGGCGCAGGCCAGCACGCTCTCGGCCTGACAAGCGTCAATCCACTCGGCGGCCAGCTCCGCCACCCGCGTCGGTTCACCGCCGAAGCTGCGCGTGCCGACAATGGGGTTGCCGTTGTCGAGGTCGAGGTCGCAGACCGGGCCGAGCGCCCAGTTGAAGCCAAGCGCGCGCGCTTCGCGGGCGGTGAGGCGCGCGGCGCGACGCACGGCGTCGGCGTCGCCGAGCGCGGCGAGCGCCGCGGCCGGCGGCAGCGTGAGCGCGCCGTGGAAGCGCTCGCCCGCGCCGCGCTCGAAGTCGGCGGCAATGAGCAGCGGGTGCGGCGCGTGCGCATGCAGCGCGCGCGTGAGCTGCGCCACGTCGTCGCGTGGGCCGCCGCGCAGCACGAACCCGCCGACGCCAAGGGCGAGCGCCTGGTCAATGGCCTCGCGCGTGCCCGCCCACCCCGAGTCGCGGTCCCAGCCCAGCACCGCGATAACGTGCTGCCCCAGCTCCGACATCGCGTTCAGGCAGGCGTGAAGCTGCCGAGCACGCGCGGCCCGGACGCGCCGGTGGCGGCGGGCACATTGCCCGGCAGCCCGCGCAGATGCAGCCAGCCGAGCAGGGCGAAGGCCACGGCTTCCTTGGCGTCGCCGTCGAAGAAGAGCGACTCGAACGGCACGACGGCGCGCGGCGCGAGCAGTTCGACCAGTCGGCGCACCAGCACCGGGTGCCGCGCCCCGCCGCCCGAGAGCACGACGTCGGCGACTGGCTCGGGAATGAACGCGTCGTACGCCATGGCGATGCTGCGCGCCGTGAGCTCGACCGCCGTGGCGACGAGGTCGGCGTCGGTGCATCCGGCGCGGACGGTGCGACACTGCATCAGCAGCTCCGCCACGTAGGTCGGCGTGAAGAGCTCGCGCCCGGTGCTCTTGGGCGGCGGCGCGTGAAAGAAGGGATGCAGCAGCAGGTCATCCACGACTTCATCAACGGCGGTGCCGGTTGCCGCAATCTGTCCGTCCACATCGTACGGCAAGTCCGGGCGAACAATGCGCGCCACCGAGTCAATGATGGTCATGCCCGGCCCCGTATCAAACGCGCGTACCCCCCGCTCGCTTCCCCTTCCCAAGCCCTGCCCCTTCCCCTTCCCAAGGAAAGCGGGAGGCACCACCGAAACATTCCCAATCCCTCCAATGTTCTGCAGCGCGCGCCAGTCCGCGCCCGCAAACAGCATCAGGTCGGCTACGGGCACCAAGGGCGCCCCCTGCCCCGACGCCGCCACGTCGCGCACGCGGAAATCGGCAATCACCGGCCGGCCCGTGCGCTCGGCGATCACGGCCGGCTGGCCGAACTGCCACGTGGCGTGCGGCGGGTCGTGCCAGACCGTGTGCCCGTGCGACGCCACGGCGTCAATCTCGTCGCGCGCCAGCCCGCTCTCGGCGATTGCCGCAACGGCGGCCGCACCCAGGCGCTCGCCGAGTTCGAAGTCGAGGCGCGCGTACTCCACCGGCGCGGTGGGGCCGGCAATGGCACTCAGCAGGCGCGCGCGGAACGTGTCGTCGTACGACTGCTGCACGAACGCGAGCAGTTCGGGGCGTGGCGGCTCGTCGCCGGGCGCGTGAAAGCGCACGACGGCCGCGGAGATGCCATCGTGCGACGTGCCGCTCATCAGACCCACGAGCACGAGCGGACGGCCCGGCGCGCGTTCTGCGTGACTCACGCGGTCACCGGCGGCGGCGCATCGGGAATGACGCGGCGAATCACGCCGCCCTGCTCCGCCAGCCGGCGCTCGGCCTCGTCGCGGCCGACACCGAGCTTCTGCATCACGATGGCGGTCTTCACGCGCCGGCCCGCCGCATCGAGCAGCGTGCGGGCCTCGGCGGGCGTCACGCCGCACACGGCGCGGAGAATCCGTTCGCTGCGGTCCTCCAGCTTGGCGTTGGTCGCCTGCAAGTCCACCATCAGGTTGCCGTACGTCTTGCCGAGCCGGATCATCGCGCCGGTGGTGATGGTGTTGAGCACGAGCTTGGTGGCGGTGCCCGCTTTCATGCGCGTGGAGCCGGTCACCACTTCGGGGCCGACGATCGGCACAATGGCGATGTCGGCCGCGGCCATGGTCTCCGGCGGCGGCGGCGAGCAGGCGACGATGCACGTGCGTGCGCCGACGCCGCGCGCATGCTCGAGCGCGGCACGGACGTAGGGCGTGGTGCCGCTGGCGGCGATGCCGACGACGAAGTCGCCCGCGCGCACGCCGGCCGCGGTGAGGTCGTCGCGCGCCCCGTCGGGACGGTCCTCTGCCCCTTCCTGGGCCCGCGTGAGCGCCTTGAAACCGCCAGCGATGATGCCCTGCACCATCTCGGGCTCGACGCCGAACGTCGGCGGGCACTCGGAGGCGTCGAGCACGCCAAGGCGCCCGGAGGTGCCGGCCCCGACGTAGAACAGGCGCCCACCGGCGCGAAAGGCCTGCTCGGCAGCGGCGATGGCCTGCGCGATGGCCGCGGCCTGGGTGGCGACGGCAGCGGGAACACCGGCGTCCTCGGCGTTTATCAGGGCAACGATCGCTTCGGGCGAGGCGAGGTCGATGCCGGCAGTGTGCGGATTGCGGCGTTCAGTGATTCGGGGATCGAGCACAACACGGGTGGTCAGGGGGAGAGCCAACTATGAGCGGCGTGTCGCTTGGTGCTAAGTTACCTGTCGTGCGAGCCCTGTCTACCGTTCTCCTGCTGCTCCTCGCCACCCGCGCCGACGCGCAGGTGTTCGGGGCGCCGCGCCACACCGGCCCATCCGTCTGGATATCGGCGGGCACCGCGTGGGCGCAAGGCGGGACGCTGTCGGACGGTGTGACACAGTCCACGTGGAACCTCGGGCAGTACTCGCCGCTGCGCCTGTCGCTCGAACTGGGCAGCGGTGGCCGCACCGCCGGCGTGGCGGTGGCGCACGCGACGATCCCGATGACGTACGCGGGGCCCAACTGCGCCCGCTGCGACGCCGACATTGACGCCCTGCAAATGCTGGGCACCCTGCACCTCGGCGGCGGCAGTGCCGGCTCGCCCTTTCATCAGCTGCTCGAGTTGAGCGCTGGCGTGACGCAGTGGAGCGGGCTGTCGGTGCGCGGCGGCACCGTGCCGAAGATGTCGCCCGACAACGATCTCACCTTCCAGCTCGGCTACGGCTTCGGCTACAACTTCGGCGACGCCTTTGCACTGACCATCGGGCAGGACCTCTCGACGGTGATCCACCAGAAGGACGGACTCACCGGCAGCCAGAGCCGCAGTCTCACGCAACGCACCACCCGCATTGGCGCCCGACTGCGCCTGGGGCGGTAGCCGCACCTCACTCCTGTGGAGTTCCCGATGTCCCGTCGCCTGTTGCGCCTCGCGCTGCTGCTCGCCCCGGTCGCCGTGCTGGTCACTGCGTGTCGCCAGGCAGCGGTGCGTCCCACAGTGGACATCGGCACCTACCTGGGTGGGCAGCCGTCGCTCGCGGTCGCGGAGCCCGTCTTCGGCGCGCACGGCATGGTGGCGACCAATAGCGGACTGGCCAGCGAGGCCGGCGTCGAGATTTTGCGGCAGGGGGGCAACGCGGTGGACGCCGCCGTGGCCACCGGCTTCGCGCTCGCCGTCACCTACCCGTTTGCGGGCAACATCGGCGGCGGCGGCTTCATGAACATCCACATGGCCGACGGGCGCGCAGCGGCCATTGACTACCGCGAGGTCGCACCGCTCGCCGCGACACGCGACATGTACCTGGACCCCGCGACGGGGAAGCTCACCAACAAGAGCGTCCTCGGACATCTGGCCAGCGGCGTGCCGGGCGCAGTGGCCGGGCTGGCCGAAGCGCTGGCGAAGTACGGCAGCATGCCGCTCGCGCAGGTCATGGCGCCCGCCATTCGCCTGGCCCGGGACGGCTTCGTCGTGGACAGCGCGCTGTTCCGTTCGCTCAGCGGCAACCGTCGCACGCTCATGCTCTTTGCGGGCAAGGACCTGTTCTACCCGGGCGGCGAGCCGCTGGCGCCCGGCACGCGGCTGGTGCAGGCCGAGCTCGCCCACACGCTCTCGCTCATCGCCGCCAAGGGGCCCGCGGGCTTCTATGAGGGCGAGGTGGCCGATGCGCTGGTGGCCGAGGAGACGCGCGGCGGCGGCATCATCACGCACGAGGACCTGAAGCGGTACAGGGCCGAGTGGCGCACGCCGATTCGCAGCACGTACCGCGGCTACACGCTCTTCACGATGCCGCCGGCCTCATCGGGCGGCATCACGATGACCGAAACGATGAACATCCTCGAGACGTTCGGTCCGCTGCCGCGCTACGGCTCGGCGGCGTACTCGCACCTGCTCGCCGAGGCGTTCCGACGCGCGTTCATTGACCGCAACGCCAAGCTCGCGGACCCCGCGTTCGTGAAGGTCCCCGTGGAGCAGCTCACGAGCAAGGCGTACGCCCGGGAGCTCGCGGCGACGATTGACCGGTCGAAGGCCACGGTGACGCCGGCGTTCACGAGCGGCGCGGAGCCCGACCACACCACGCACTACTCGGTGGCCGACGCCATGGGCAACGTGGTGAGCACCACGACGACGCTCAACGGCGGGTATGGCTCGGGCGTCTGGGTGCCGAAGGGCGGCTTCTTCATGAACAACGAAATGGACGACTTTGCCGCGCAGCCAGGCGCGCCGAACATGTTCGGACTGGTGCAGGGCGAGGCCAACGCGATCGTGCCGGGCAAGCGGATGCTGAGCGCCATGTCGCCGACGATCGTGCTCGACAAGGACGGCACGGTGCTGCTGGTGGTCGGGGCGGCAGGTGGCCCGCGCATCATCACCGCGACGACCGAGGTGATTCTGAACGTCATCGAGTTCCACATGTCGCTGGCCGACGCCATGCGCGCGCCGCGCCTGCACCACCAGTCGCTGCCCGACGTGCTGAACTACGAGGACGGCGCGTTTTCGGCGGTGGTGGCGGACTCGCTGAAGGCGTTCGGGCACACGCTCACGCGCGTGGGCGGGCTGGCCAACGTCAACGGCATCATGCGCGTGAATGGCGGCTGGATTGGCGTGCGCGAGCCGCGATCGGCGGGGGCGGCGGTGGGGTACTGACTTGGTGTGTGGTGCTTTTTTCAACACGGAGACACTGAGGAACGGCTGAGGGCCACGGAGACGGCAACTGATCAAGAGGGCTCGGCGGAAAGATCTTTCCGCCGAGCCCCCTTTGAATTGTTCGTGCAGCCTCCGTGGCCCTCGGCTTCTCCTCAGTGTCTCCGTGTTGAAGTTCGAGGAAGCCCCGAATGGCGCACTACATCCCAGCGCCGACCTTGACCGTCACCGGCGACCCAAGCGTGATGGTCAGGTGCGCGCCTTCGCCGAGGCAGGCATTCCAGTCGGCCGAACCGACGGCCACGGCGCCACCCGCGGCGGCACCCACGGCGGCGCCCACGGCGGCCGTCTTGGCCCGCTTGCCGATGATCTGGCCGGCGATGGCGCCGATTACGGCGCCCGTGGCCACCTTCTTGGCCTGGTCGCCAGTGGACTGCGAGCGCACGGTCTCCATCTGCGTCATCACGGCGGTGCCGTCAATGCCGTACGTGGAGCCGTCAAAGGTCACGGCGACGGGCTCGAACTGGAGCCGGATGCCTTCCTTGCCGTTTTCGCCGCGCTGCGACTCGCTGACGCGCAGCGTGACCGTGGCTCCGGCCGGGATCATCGCCCCGTTGGTGCCGTGCACCATGTTGTCGAGCGTCGCGGTGATCCGGTCGCCGACCTTGTGCGTGTTGGTGCAGACGCGGCTGTTCATGGTGCTGGCCATGGAGAGACCGCCGGCAATAACGCCCGTCGCGGTCCTGGATGGTGTCGGGGTCGGAACTGCCGCGGCCGCGGCGGGCACAGGAACGACCGCCGGAGTCTTGGCCGGCGTGGGCTTGGGCTTCGGGGCGGGCTGGGCGGCCACGACCGGCGCGGGGGCCGTTGCCGTGTCTCCCAGTTGCGGCTGCGCCGCGCCGGCTGGGGTCAGCTCCACCTGCCGGCTCTCGGGGTTCGCGTCGTCCTTCTTGCCGCACGCCGCCGTGACCGCCAGGGCCGCCACAACGGCGACCAAAACCAGCGGCGACAGGGGGCCGCGCATGATGTTCCGCTTCATCTTCGTGTCCTTGTTGAATCGTGTCGGGGCGATCGTCTCGCCCGCATCCAGAATACTAACACCACCCAGCCGCCTTTTGTTCACGCAGCGGCCCCGCGGGGGGCTCAGATCCGCGTCCGGATGAACTCGGGCGTGTACTGCTGCATGAAGCCCGCGATGCGCGCGAACTGGTCGGTAATGAGCAGCAGCCCGACCACCAGCAGCAGGACCCCGGCCAGCCGGTTGATCCAACCCATCTGCTTCTTGATGGCCTGGAAGAAGCCGAGGAACCGCTCCACGGCAACGGCCGCGGCGAGAAACGGAATGGCCAGGCCCATCGAGTAGACGAACAGGAGCAGCAGTCCGCGCCCGAGGTCGGCCTCGCTGGCGGTGTAGGTCAGGATAGCCCCGAGAATCGGCCCGATGCACGGGCTCCAGCCCGCACCGAACGCGATGCCCACGAGCACGGTGCCGAGATACCCGACGGGCTTGTTGGTGAGGTGCACCCGCGTGTCGCGCGCCAGCAGGCCGAGGTTGAGCACGCCGAGCAGGTACAGCCCGAAGATGATCACCAGCGCGCCGCCGAAGCGCGTAAGCCACATGCGCTGGCTCAGCAGCACGCGGCCCAGCACGGTGGCGCTGGCGCCGAGCGCCATGAAGATGAGCGTGAACCCGAGGATGAAGAGCAGCGCGTGCGTGAGCGCGATGCGCCGCGAGCGCTGCACGTCCTCGAGGCTCAGCCCGGTGATGAAGGTCACGTAGCTCGGCACGAGCGGCAGCACGCACGGCGAGAGGAAGCTGAGCAGGCCCGCACTGAAGGCGAGGGCAATGCCGAGCGAGGCCGGTTCGTTCACGAGTATCTCCGTTCGGTGGCGGGCGCGGTGCCCTGGCATTTGCGGCACGTGCCGTTGATGACGAGATGGTGTCCGCCGCGCGCGAAGCCGTGCGCGCGAGCCGCGGACTGCGTGATGACCTCGAGGCGGTCGTCGCGGAATTCGTCCACGCCGCCGCAGACGTCGCAGCGCAATTGTTCTTGCCGCGGCGCCTCGCGCGCCGGCTCGAAGCGCCGCAGGCCCTCGCCGAAGTCGCGCTCCACCAGCAGGCCGCTGTCGAGCAGCAGATCAATGGTGCGGTATACGGTGGCCTGGCCGATCTTCTGCCCGTGTTCGCGCGCGCGCCGCACGATGTCCTCGGCCGCGACGTGATCGGGCGCACCAAGCATCAGCTCCGCGACCGCGAGCCGCTGGCTCGTGACCGGCAGGTCATTGGCCCGCAGGTACGCGGCGAACCGGCCGGTTACGGTGCTGTCCGCCATGCCGGTTCGGCGAGGAGGGCCCGCAGCTGCTCGCCGCTGAGCCGCTCCGACTCGGTGAGGTCCTTGGAGCGGCGCGTCACGCCGCGCACGACGGTGTCCACCGTCGCCAGCGGCGCATCGGCCTGCGCCACGACCTCAAAGAACCACTTGCCGCGATCGGGCCCCTTGCGGGTCAGGCGATAGCGCGCCGTGAAGACGACGTGCCGCGACTCGGCCGGCGTCTCGATGCCGACGACCGTCTCTTCGGCGAGCGCAGCATCGGCGTCGAGGTACGGCGACGGTTCCGGCAGGTGGTCGGGCGCGTCGGGCACGTCAGGCGCGTCGAGCGCGTCCGCGACGTGATCCTCGGACTCGCCGATATCGGCTTCGTCCACGACGACCGCGTCAACCACGAGTTCGTCAGCGACGCCCGCGTCGAAGGCAACTTGCGGCTCAGACGCCGCCCCCGACAGGTCCGGCAGCACGGCCACCACGGCCACGCCCGTCTCGAGCACGCCCTGCCGCAGCGGCGAGAACAGGTGCAGCTCGACGATGCGCTCGGCGCCGAGCCGGGCAACGATCGCCAACAGGAAGCGCTCGCGCGTCTCGTCCATTCAGGCGGCTCCGCCGGAGGCGTCGCCCAGGGCGCGCCGGGCGTCAATCTCGCGTTCCACGTAGAAGCGAAGGATGTGCATGAAGTCCTGTGCGTTGGTCACCACGCCGAAGGCCTGGTGCGTGCCGCGGTCCTTGAGCTTGCTGACGACGAACTCCGACGAGTCCACGCAGATGGTCGTGAGCTCGCGCAGCGTGCCGTCCGCCTCCTGAATGTACGCGGGCGTCATGTTGCCCGTGGCGATGGCGTGCAGGGCGGTGGCGATCATGATGGTCATGGTCGCCCGCGTGGTGTGCCGCCGCATGGCGTCCTGCGACGCCAGCGTGTCGGAGTGCACGTCTGGCAGCGGCCCGTCGTCGCGGATAGAGCCGCACAGCACGAACGGCACGTCGTGCCGCACGCACGCGTGCATGATGCCGTTGGTGACGATGCCCTGCGCCACCGCGTTGGCAATGGATCCCGCGGCGCGAATCTGGTTGATGGCGCGCATGTGCAGCCCGTGGCCGCCCGACGTCGCCTCTCCGGTGCCCGACATGCCAAGCGTGGTGCCGTACATGGACGCCTCGATGTCGTGCACGGCCACGGCGTTGCCGGCGAGCATCACGCTGACGAAGCGGTGCTCGATGAACCAGGTCATGTCGGCGCGCGCGCGCGAGTGCACCAGCGCGGGGCCGCAGACCCAGACCACGTAGCCGCCCCGGTCGCGCTCGTCGAGCAGGAGCCGCGCCATCTGCCCGTAGTCAATGGGCTTCTCGCGCGACACCGCGCTGCTCATGAACTGGAACTCGCCCTCGGCGACTTCGCCGCGAAAGGCCGTCGTGTGGACGAAGATTCCTTCGCTGCCGTCCTCAGCCGAGCCGGCCGCCACTCGGTCACCCTTCGTGAGGCGCCGTCCCTCGACGGCCCAGAGCACGCCATCGGCGTCGAGCACGAGGCCGGCATCCATGCGCGGTTCGCGCGGCAGGCGCCAGGCACCACCGACCTTTACGTAGGTCGGCAGGTTGGTGGTGGAGAAGAAACCCTCCGGCAGGACGCCATCAGCCGGCGCCGGCACGAATCGCGCGTCGGGTGCACCGGCCAGCATGCGAGCCGAGAAATCGGGAGGCGTAAAGAGGGGCACGAGGGGAAATCTAGCTCCAGGACAGGGTGCCACCAACCAAGCATGGGCAACCACAGGGGTGGGTGCACCCGCCCCCGGCGGGCGCGCCCGCCGGAGCGCCCCCCCCCCCCGCGGCGCCCCACCGGGCCGGGCGGCCGCCCCCCGACACGCG
>JBBQZD010000063.1:0-13054 GCA_038208045.1 Gemmatimonadales bacterium
GGCGCCCTCGGCGCGCACGCTGTCGGCCAGCCGCACGAGGGCGAGTGTATCGTGCAACGCGGCAAGCGCATCGGCCGAGTGGCTCAGTGCCATGGTGCGGATTCGCGCGGCGCTTGCGGGGGTGTTGCCGTTCGCCGCGCCGTCGGCCACGGACGCCCACACGCCGGCGGACCCGACGAAGTCCCCCGTTTCGTACAGGGACTGCGCGCGCATCACGGTGGCGAGGCCGCCGAGTCCGGGCTCGCGCCGGGTCATCGTGTACATGGCGCGAGTGACGCCCAGCGCCTCGCGCATGCGTCCCTGCTCCCGCAGCGACTGCCACTGCGAGAAGCGCGCGTTCGATGCCTGCTCCAGCGAGCCGTTGGCGATGCTGACGCCGACGATGTGCTCGATCGTGCGGAAGTCGCCGGCGCGCAACAGGATCTCGACCACGGCGATCGGATCGGCGGCGCTTCCCCTGAGATCGCTGGCCCGCTGGCGTGCGGCCAGCGCTTCGGTGTACCGGTCCTGGATGGCCAGTTCATAGGAGAGCGCCTCCCACGCGACCCCTTCGCGTGGACGCCGCGTGGTCCACGCGCGGGCGGCCTGTTCGGCGGCCGCGAGCGAGTCGGTGTTCTCGAGCACGTCCACCAGATCCCGATAGGCTCGGCAGCCGGGGCAGTCCGGGGCCGCCGCATCACGCTCCAGCAGGGTGTCGAGCGCGATAACTCGTCGCAGGGGCTCGATGGCGCCGAGCAGGTCGCCCGACTGGCGGCGAGCGTGCGCTACGAGCAGCTGTCCCTCGAGGTCGTCGGGATAGCGAATCGCGAGCGTGTCAGCGAGCGCCAGAAAACGCGGATCGCTGTAGTTCTCGGCATACCATGCCAGCACCCGGAGCCGCTCATGATCCGTCTGCGTGAGTGCAAGGCGTGCGGCGCGCGCTTGAACCCGTTGCGCCTCGACGTGGCGTCCCTGAATACCCATCAGGTGGCCGAGGTGCAGCATGGCCAGCGCGAAGGTCGAATCTTCGGCGAGGGCGGCACGCATCAGGCGCTCGGCGGCCGCGTTGTCCTGGTCCATCCAGGCACCGCGCCCCTCCTCATACAGTCGCCGCGCGACGGCCGGGTGCCCGGACGGCGTGTCGCTCGCTGCCGGCGCCGCGCTCGGACGAGCCCGCACGGCAGTGACCGCCAGCGTGACGGTGGCGAGCACCAGTGCGGCCGAGATGACCGATGCGCGAGTGAAACGCCGATGTCGCGGTGGGGGCGGCGCGATGTCCGTGGCCTGCGTGGGGAACGGCACCGGCTCGGCGGCGAACGGCACTGCCGTGGCATCGGCCGACGTGAGGCCTACGTCGGACTTGGGAGCCGGGCCGCGCAACTGGCTTGCGAGCGCCTGGGTAGCGGCCGCCGGTTCGACGTCGAGGTCGAGCGCGAGCCGACGGACAAATTGCCGGTGCACGTTTAGCGCGCCGGACCGGTCACCCGCGCGGCCGAGCAGTTCGAGCAGCCGCCGCAGCGCCACCTCGTCCGTCGGGGAGAGTGACTGCGCTCGCCGTGCCCAGGCCACGGCTGCCGCCATGTCGCCACGGATCTCCGTCTCCGCGGCGAGCTGCAAGGCGGCCGCTGTGCAACTCGTGCGGAGGCGGTCGCGCGTCGTTTCGAGCCATCGTTCGAAGTCCGGCGCCCCGGAGATGAAGAATCCGGGAAGCAACTCGCCGCGGTGCCGCCTCAGCGCGCCGGCCGCATCGCCCGAGGCGAGGAGTCGCTCAACCTCGGCGAGATCACAGCGCAACACCGTCGGATCGACCGCAACCTCGTGCTCGCCGCGGTTAATGAATAGGGACCGCCCCAGGGAGTTGCGCAGCCCGTGGAGTGCCTGCCGCAGGCAGTGGCGTGCACGTTCGTCGTCCTGCTCCGGCCAGAACATGGCCAGCAGGCGGTCGCGGCGTTCGTAACCGTCACGAGTGGCCGTGGCGAGGTAGGCGAGCAGCGCCACGCGCTGCGGGCGGCGCAGCAGGGCGTTTGCCACGGCGTCATCGACGCCGACGAGGCCCACCGTCCCGAGGAGACGAAGCTCTACCACGGAATCACACGCTCCGCCGGCTGAAACGGGGGGAAAGTGCCGTTTGGCGATCCGCAGATGGCCAGATGACGGCGAGGGGGACGGCGTGGTGACGTTGCCGCGCAACGTTGGGGGCAGAAGCTACAGGCGCGCCCGGCGCCGCGCAATCAATCCCGGGACGGCCCCGCCCATGGAGACTCTTCATTATGCGCGCGAAACTCGTGACAGGATTCACCCTCGTCGGTGCGCTGCTCTGGCTGGCCGCCCCGCTCCCCGCGCAGAGCATGGCGGATCGCCTGAAGGCGAAGGCCAAGCAGGCCGGGGACAAGCTGGGGCAGCGGGCCGAGGGCAAGGTTGACGGCGCCATCGACAAGGGCGTCGACAAGCTCGACGAGTGCCTGTTCACCGATGCCGCGTGCATCAAGAAGGCGAAAGCGGACGGCAAGACCGTGGTACTGAAGGATGATCAGGGGAACTCGGTGGACGCCAAGGGGACGCCGCTGGCCGAAGCGCCGGCCTCGACCCCGGCCCCGGGGGCTTCGGCCGCGCCGCCGAGCGCCGCGTGGGCCAACTTCGACTTCGTGCCGGGCAACAAGGTGCTGTATGCCGACGACTTCTCGAAGGACCGCGTGGGAAACTTCCCGCAGCGACTGGAGCTGGTGGGCGGCAACCTGGAAATCGTCGATTGGCAGGGTGCCCGCTGGGTGCGGGCAACGGGCGATGCGGCGCGATTTGATGTACCGCTGCCGCAGGTGCTGCCAGCCCGCTTCACCGTAGAGTTCGACATGGTGATCGTCGAGGACCGCCTGCTGTACCAGAGCGTGCATGCCGCAAGCGCCAGCGAGCCGGCAGGCGCGTACGCGAGTCTCGACGGAGGCGATGTGGGTGCCGAGCTGCCGACGACGGCGCTGTTCATGAGCCAGTACGACGCCGGCCTCGGCGGCGGCAACGCCCCCACGGCGAAGAAAGCGTTCGCCGGTGCGAGCATCGGTGGCGGCAGCGAGGACCGCGCCGCGCAGGGAAAGGTCTTCCGTGTGCGGCTCCAGGCCGACAACCGCTACGTGAAGATGTACGTGAACCAGGACCGGGTGGCGAACATTCCCAACGGCAATTTCGGGCGAACCAACAAGTTGCGCTTCTCGCTCAACGGTACGTCGGAGCAGCCCGTGTACGTCGGCAACATCGTCATCGCCGCCGGCGGCTCGCAACTGTATGACGCGCTTCTCGCCGACGGCCGTGTGGCCACGCAGGGCATCTTCTTCGACACGGGCAGTGATCGCCTGAAGCCCGAGTCGGGGGCGACGCTCAAGCTCATCGGCGACATGCTCAGGGAACACGCCGACCTCAAGCTGATGATCGAGGGGCACACCGACAACGTCGGCTCGGCCGCGTCCAACCGGTCGCTCAGCGACAAGCGGGCGGCCGCGGTAAAGGCGCACCTCGTGGCCAACTTCGGCATTGACGTCGCGCGCCTGCAGTCGAGCGGACTCGGCGACACCAAGCCGGCCGCCCCGAACACGACGCTCGAGGGACGGCAGCAGAACCGGCGGGTCGAGCTGGTGAAGATGTAGGCGGACGTCTCGCCTCGTATCGCCGCGCACGGCACCCCCTCACCGGAGACACACGATGACCACGCCGTCCACGATTCGTCACCGGGTTGCCGCTGTGGCGCTCCTCGCGCTCTGCTCGGCCCCGGCGGCTCACGCGCAGTTCGGCGGCGTGTCGAAGTTCAAGGACAAGGTGCAGCACAAGCTGGAACCGCAGGCACCGGCCGAGGCGACGGGTGGCGTGCAGGCGAAGGTGACGCTCGAGTGGATGGTCGAGACGACGTCGAGCGAGAGGGTGCCTCGCCGGGGCAAGGCCGAGTGCGTGCAGTGTGCCGCGGAGGTTTACAACGACGACTACAAAGTCACGAGCGTGGCGACGCGTACGTCGCACGGGACGGTCAGCGCCGTGCTCAGTACCAGCGCCGAGGCGCTGCCCGGCGGTGCGCTCGCGCGCCAGGCAAGCTCAATGGGCGCGACCTATGCCATGCTTTTCCAGACGGGAAGCGGCAGCAGCGACCTCGTGTCGATGTCGGGCAGCGCTGGTCGCGCGCTTCGAATCGTCGAGAGCGGCGCGCGCTGCACGCTCTTCGATTTCAGCAAGACGCTGGACGGCGGCAACGCACTTAGCAATCCCGGGCGGTTGGCGGCAACTGGGCAGGTGGCGCTTGGCGCCAAGAACACGCAGGTCGCCTTGCAGTTTCGCGGTGACTCACTGGTCAGCGCGTCCGTGACCGTCAGCTCGCCCATCGGCCTCAGCGGGCGCTCGTCGGATTTTGCCTGCGGAGGCAGGCGTCCCGCGCAGTGGCGTGGCGTGTTCACGGTCGACTCCGACTACAGCGAACCGGCATTGCCCGGACCCGGGGGCTTCGCGCTCACAGCGGAGAGTGCGGAGGCGGCGGGGTGCGCGTTCAAACGGAGCAAGAGCGGCAACGTGACGACGTTGAATGGCCGGTGCGAACGGACGGACGGCAATGGACGCACCGTCACCACCAGCACGCTGACGTTTGACGCCCCGCCGGGCCGGGGCGGCGACATGAAGGTGGCCGACGCCCCGAAGCTGCAAGGCGGCGCGGGCTCCGTCACGTTCTCGCAGAACGGCCGGCAGGCCACGTGGCCATTGAGCAGGCGCGTGAACCTCAGCGGCCCCGTGACCGGCGTCTCCCTGCTGTACACGCCGGACGGCGGGCAGCCGTCGGAGGAGCGGGGCGTGCTCGGGCTCACCGTGATGTCCATCATGGGCCAGACGATGGTCGGGCTCAACCTGGCCAAGGGACCGGCGGGTGACGTCGAGTTCGAGAATGACAATTGCACGGCGCAGTCGACGACGGCCGGTGGAACGATGCAGGGCAGTGGCGAGTGCAAGCGCGGCAAGGACGCGGTGAAGTTCACGTTCACCGTAGTGAAGTGATGCGCGCGTCGCGGCTGGGCCGCCGCGTCGTCTGGTGCATCACGCCGGCGCTCGCGCTGCTTTGCGCCGGCAGCCTGCCGGCCGCCGCGCAGACTCCTGCCAGAATCCTGCTGTTCGACCTCGGTGGCGGAAATACGGCGTACGTCGGGAGCCTGTCCGGTGGACAAGGCGTCGGGCGCGTGTCGCTCGAGCCCGTGCGGGCCGACGGCGTCGTGCCAAAACACCTCGGCGCCGCGCTCGCCTACCAGCCGATCGTGCTCGAATTCCAGCAGACGGGCGTCGTGCTGGACAGGCTCATTGATGCGCTGCGGAGCGGGACGCCGCTCGACTTCTCCTTGGTCTTCGCCGACGCCAACTACACTGAACTGCACGTGCGGCGCGTCACGCAGGCTCGCGTCGTGGCGATTGCGGCCAGCATCACCGACCCGCTGTCGACGGGCAACTGCAGTTTTCGCGTCGAGTTGGATGTCACGCAGTCGGCGGACTCTCCCGGAACCGGGCGAAAGGTCGGGTTCCCTCCGGCGCGGCAGCAGTGTTCCTCCGGGCGTTTCAGCCTGAGCGTCAACGGCGTTGTCGTGCCCGCCGTCGGCATCGATTCACTGGTGCTTCGGCGGACCTGGACCGATCCGGCGGGTGGAAGCCGCGATGCCGGCAGTGATTCGCGCTTGGACATACCAAATCTCCGCATCACGGTGCCGGTCAGGTCGGACGCGGTGCTCAGCGCCTGGTACGACGACTTCGTCCTGCAGGGCCACAACACGAACCTCAATGAGCGCACCCTCTCCATTCAGTTTCTTGCGCCGACCCTGCTGCCGCCGGCGCTGTTGACGCTCACGGCGTCCGGCGTCGGGGTTGTGTCGGCGCACCAGGTCTTCACCACGGCTGGCACCGGGGCGTTCACCACGGGCTACGAGCTCTACGTCGAAGAGTGGGCGCGCCAGGGGCAAGCGGTCACTTCCGGCCTGGGAGCAGTCGGACTGCCCTCGGCGAGTCCCCCGCCGCCGGATCCGCCGGCCGGTCTACCCGTGAGCACGGGCGGAGCGTTCAGCCTGTCGCTGCCGAGTGGCGTCCAGAGAGGGCGGCATGCCGAATTCTGCTCGTTCGCCCAAACGGGCACCCTCCTGATCAATTTCGCGGAGGGTGACCTGCTGGGTGCGATTATCGGGGAACATGTGGAGCGAGGCGTTCGGTCCCACGCCGTGACGGTGAAGGGCGGCGGCGGCGTCGAGATCGCCATGATGCGAACCGAACACGGCGAGGCGTACCCGGCCACGGCGGGCACGCTGACTATCTCGTCGTGGACTGACGCCCTCCTCGTCGGGACCTTCCGCTATACCGGCTCGTCGAATGACGCCGACGGCGTCACCAGGGAGCATGCGGTGACGGGGTCCTTCAAGGCCGTGCGAGGCGGCAGTTGTTGAGCGGAGCGTCGTCGACGCATCGCGACACGCCCCCACCGGAAATCGTCCCATGCACCTGATACCGCATCCCGCTCGACCGCTGCTCGCCGTCGCGCTCTACGCGAGCGTCCTGCGCGCGCAGACCATCACGCCCAAGATGCGCTGGGATGCGCCGCTGCCAGCCGCCACGGCCGTGGGCGCGCGCGCCGACAGCGAGGTCACGAAGATGCTGCTGGCCTTCGCCCCGAATGAACGCGCCCATCTCCAGCGGGAATTCGAGGCGTTCACCCGCGATCCGCGCGGTCTCGCCCTCGAGCACGTGCGGTCCGCCACGTATCTCGCCGCGGGTTATGACAGGCTCGCGCTGCTCTTCGCCGCGGATGCGGTGCGCCGTGACCCGTCGAATGGCATCTCTGTTGGCAATTACGGTGCCCTCCTCTATGCCAAGGATGGGCCGGCGCTCGCGGTGGAAACACTCCGCTACGCCAATGCCATTGCTCCGAAAACGCTGGCCATCGTCACCACGCTCGGCAACGTCGCGCTCGCGCTGAAGGACCCCGTGCGGGCCCGTCCCTTCTTTGAGAGCGCCTTGCGCATCAACGGCGAGGCCGGCGAAGCCCTGCTCGGCATGGGCGTGTACTGGATGCAGATGGGTGACCCCAAGAGTGCGTTCGGGTATTTTGCGCGCGCCGGCGGCGTGACGTACGAACGCAAGATGGAAATGACGCGGCCGCCCGTTGATGGCAACGGCGATCCGATCGTCCCTCCGACACCCATCGAGGCGCCGACCGCATCGACGGCGTCCGAGGGACCCGGTGCCGGCGGGGGCAGCGCGCATCCGACGGGGGTGGATGTCGAGTTTCCTCCCTCGCCGGACTGGGCCACTCCCGATGCGTTCGTCGCGGCCAAACAGAGCCGGGAGCACTTCGCGCAATGGTTTGCCGATCAGCGCGACGAGGCCTTCAAGCGGCTGCGGGCTGCGCTCGATCACTACGCCAGCAAGTCGTTCCCGACCGGCGACGAACCGGGAACCACGCCCGCGCCGCCGCTGGGTTCCGACTACGTGCGCGGGATCAACGACAACTGGCTTTCGACCAGGTCCAAGCGGGCGCTCAAGGACTTCTCGGCAAGCATCAAGCCTGGACTCGCGGCGATGGCGAATGGGCAGGGGGCCACGCCCGTCGGCGGAACCCCCACGGGCGAGTTCACGGCGGCCGCACTCGAGGCGGAACGGGCGAACCTCGCCGCGGCCATCAGCAAGAACTGCACGGATGCCCACGCTGCACTGACGGGCTTCTGGATGGCCCTCAAGCCGGCGCAGGCCAAGCTGTTTGATGACACCAACGACCTGCTCAAGCAGTACTACAAGGCGCAGGCGGGCTGGATCCGGACGATCGACGATCCGGACCTCTACGCGGCGGCGGTGGCCGGTCGGGATGCGATCGTGCTCAACCAGTACTCGGCCCTGCTGTTGAATGAATGGGGACTGCGCATGGCCGTCGCACTCGCGATCGCCAGCGGGGGAACCGAAAGCAGCACCACCTGTCCCGGACAGGCCCTGCCGCCCCCGCCGTCCGTGCCTGCCGATCCGCCCCACCCGGAGCTCGCCGCGCCGCCGAAGTTGCCCTGTCCGTTCAAGGACCAGCCGCTCGACCTGAGCGCGAAGATCAAGTCCATCGACGTGGGCTTCGATTTCAAGCTCGCCTGCGACGGCGTGAAATACGGTGTCAGCGGCGGACCGTTCAGCGCGTCCCGCGAACGGATCTTCCACACCAAGACCATCATCGACTACAAGGCCGAAGTGGAGAAATCCGTCTCCGGGCAGGGGGCCACGCTGTCGCTGAAGGCGACGGGCACCGTGCAGATCATCCGGACCGACGCCGGCCGCGAAACGATGACCACCGGCGTGGAACTCGAGGGCAAGGCGGTCATCTCTGGACTCGCCGAAGCGAGCATCACGGGCGGCCTCACCTCGACGGCCTCCGACACCTTCACGCCGAAGAAGTCAGCCCCATGATTGCCATGCGCTCGCCGGTCGGAACCTGCGCCGTACTTGCCTTCGCACTGTTGCTGACGTCGTGCGGGCGGAGCGGAGAAGACTCCGGCACCCCGAGGGGGACGCGGGGCGACGCCGACGCCAAGGTCACCCGTGCACTCGACACGGCGCGCGCGGTGTCGCGACGACTCGTCGCCGCGTCGGGTGGAGTCATCTCCGCCGTCACCAGCGAAGGAACCAGCATCAGCGTCGTCTTTCCCGAGGCGTCGCTGGACAAGGACATCGCCCTGGTCCTTACGCCGCTGTCCGCCGCTCCTGCCGGCGATACGGCTGTCGTGGTCCCGGGTTTCTCCATCGAGGAGAGCGGAACGGGCAGGAGTCCGCTGCTGAAGTCTCCCGTGCTCGTGACCATGGTGCTTGCCGGATCGGTGCGGCCCCATGCGTCCATCGTCCGGTATCACGACACCGATGGGGGCTACGACGTCATGCCCACGACGGTCCGCACGACTGCCGGCGTGAGCACCCTGCGCGCCACCGTCTCGCACTTCACGACCTTCGGCGGTCGCGTGCTGCCGCCGGAGGACCGCGCCACGGTCGCCGGCGGTGACGAGTTCAGGGACTACAACTGGGTGATCTACATCAACGATCACGCGGACGTCATCAACGGTCCGATGAAGAGCGTCGTCTACCTCGACCTGCGGGCGGTCAATGCCTCGGGAGACATCGACGGCACGTTTGAGGGCACCGCGACGTCGCGAACGACGAACGAGATGACGGCCGGCGGCGGCAGCATGTCGGCGCCGTTCGTCTCGACCTTCGGCAGGATCCTGTTCGTCATGGCGTCTTCAGTCGCGGCTGGAGCCGACGCTCCGCGGTTCAACCGGCACGGAAAGCCAATAGAGCCGGCGCCACCCCAGTTCAACCGGCACGGAAAACCGATCCCGCCAGAGACGGACCAGGTGCCCGAATGGAGGGGCGAGGGTTCGCTGAGCGTGACGTCGCGGGGGACGGGCACGGTCACCGCCGGTGGCCAGTCCGCGAGTACGTCCCTGGGAACTCAGGCGACGCTGCCTTACGAAGTCGAGATCGTGGGGGCGAGCGTCTCCCTGATTGTGACCATGCCGCAAGGGAAGCTCATCTTCAACGGGCACATCCAGGGCGAACGCAAGCGTCCGTAGCACGGCACACGGATCGGGGGCCGACGGACAACGGACTCGCTGGTGCGTGCGCGGCGAGCATCGCGCGGCCGCGCCTGGATCGTTTGCTCCGCATGACGATGGACCTCGAACTCCCGCCCGCCCGCATGCGCGCGATGGCCGATGCCGTCGTGGCCCGGTGGATCCACCACATCGCCTCGCTGGGCGCGCAACCGAGCGCCGGGAACTTGACGCGGCGGCCTTGTGCCGTGCCAGGCGCGAATCCGCACCCGAACAGGGCGGCGCGCTCGAGCCGCTCAATGCCATCGCCGATCTCCGCGTCCGCGAACGCCTCCGGCATTACGTCGACGGAGCGTACGGCGCGTTCTTCCATCGCGGGGCCGAGAGGCGCGCCCCGTTGCTCGGCCTGTCGCGCGCCGACTCGTTGACGCTCCACCCGCACAAGGGGATGTTCCTGCCACGGCAGGAATTCCAGTCACCCGCACGAGGCATCAGGCGCGGCATGCGGGTCGCGGGGCGGGGCACACGGGGCATTCTACGCGGGCCGAAACCCGGCCTGCGCCGCCGCCCGCGCCCGACGATGCAGCAGTATCTGATCGATTACGGCCGGCTGCGTCAGGAACGCGACGATGCGCATGGCGGTGTCGTTGATGCCGCGCGATTGGCAAATGGCCTGCCCTGCAGAGGGGGCAGTATCACCAGTACCCGGCTGGAGGGTGATGATGGTCGCGCGCCGAGTCCCTGCCGCGGATCGGGCCGGCGCTGGCGGTGCGGATCGTGGCCAATCGCGACTCGTTCGGGGCTTTTGGGTCGCTGGACGGGCTGCAGCGGGTCCGCGGAATCGGGCCGGCGATGGCCAAGATCCTGAAGGACCTCGTGGTCTTTTCCGGGGTCGCGCGGTCGGACGCGCCGTCGGGCGCTACCAAGGGGCGCAAGCGCCGCGCGGCGCCTTGACACCCCCCCGTCCCGGGACGACCTTCACTCATTAGAGGGGTCGCCCGGTCGTCGGGTGGCCCCGCGTCGTCCCTCGTCCATAGCCCACCGCCCGCATGGCCAACCCCGTCGCCGCCGGTTCCGAGCGCATTGGTGACCTCCTCGTCAAGGAGGGGCTCATCACCAAGGAGCAGCTCGAGAAGGCGCTCCAGGAGCAGAAGACGAGCGGCACCCGGGTGGGCTACACCCTCGTGAAACTGGGGTTCGTCCCCGAGATCGAGGTCACCAAGGTGCTGGCCCGGCAGTACAAGATGCCGGCGGTGGACCTCTCGAAGTTCGAGGTCGACCCGCGGATCGTGAAGCTCATTCCGGCCGACTTGGCGGTGAAGCACCTGGTCCTGCCGCTCAAGCGCGACGGGCGGACGCTCACGGTGGCGATGGCGGACCCCACGAACATGGGGGTCGTGGACGACCTCAAGTTCATCACGCGCTACGACATTTTCCCGGTCATTGCCGGCGAGTACACGCTCAAGAACGCGATCGAGAAGCACTACGAGTCGACGGACCTGCAGATGGGCGCGCTGCTCAACGAGATCGAGGAGCTGGGCGCGGAGACGGACGTCGAGGTCCTCGACGAAGCGGAGCAGGAGGCGGCGGCCGGCCAGGCGCAGCTGGTGGACGACGCGCCGGTGGTCAAGCTGCTCAACGCCATCCTCACGGACGCCGTCAAGCGCGGCGCGTCGGACATCCATTTCGAGTGCTTCGAGCATGAGCTGCGTGTGCGCTACCGCATTGACGGCGCGCTGAGCGAGATCATGAAGCCGCCCAAGAAGATGCAGGCGGCGCTCGTGTCGCGCTTCAAGATCATGGCATCGCTGAACATCGCCGAGCGCCGCGTGCCGCAAGACGGCCGCATCAAGCTCAAGATGGGCAAAAAGGTCATCGATTACCGCGTGTCCACGCTCCCGACGATCTTCGGCGAGAAGGTCGTGCTGCGAATTCTCGACGCCGGCAACCTGACGCTCGACCTCGAGAAGTTCGGCATCGAGCCGCGCGCCGAGCGCGAGCTGATGGAGGCGGTGACCAACCCGTACGGCATGGTGCTGGTGACGGGCCCCACGGGCTCGGGCAAGACGACCACGCTGTATTCGGCGCTGTCGAAGGTGAACAGCATCGACACGAACATCATGACGGCCGAAGACCCGGTGGAGTACAACATCTTCGGCATCAACCAGGTGCTCGTGCGCAACGAGATCGGGATGACCTTTGCCGCGGCGCTCAAGGCGTTCCTGCGGCAGGACCCGAACATCATCATGGTGGGCGAGATCCGCGACCTCGAGACCGGCGGCATCGCCATCAAGGCGGCGCTCACGGGCCACCTGGTGCTCTCGACGCTGCACACCAACTCGGCGCCCGAGACGGTCACCCGCCTGCTCGACATGGGGCTCGAGCCGTTCAACGTGAGTTCGGCGCTGAACCTGATCCTGGCGCAGCGCCTCGTGCGCCGCGTCTGCGGCAGCTGCAAGGAGAAGTACATGCCGGACGACCTCGAGCTTGGCGCCGCCAAGATCACGCGCGAGACGACGTTCCGGGAACTGCGCTTCACCGAGGAAGCGCTGTCCGACGCCGTCTCGCGCGCCACCAAGGAAGCCGCGCCGTACCTGACCAAGCTGAACCTCGACACCAAGATCGCCGACATCCCGTTCTTCCGCGGCAAGGGCTGCGACGCCTGTGGAGGCACGGGGCTCAAGGGCCGCCAAGGCCTGTACGAAGTGATGTTCATGACGCCGAAGCTGCGGCGCCTGATCCTCCAGAACGTCGGCGCCGCCGAGATCAAGGAAGGCGGCGTGGAGGACGGCATGCTGACGCTGCGCATGGACGGCTGGCTGAAGGTGCTGAAGGGCGTGGTCCCGCTCGAACAGGTCGTCCGCGAGACCAGCCCCTGACGCCGGCGTTCCCGACTCCCCCAACGACCCGGATTGAACCATGAGTAGCCCGACCGCCGCGCCCGCCGCGGCCCCCCAGCAGCAAGGCGTGAACCTGCGTGTCCTGCTCGAAGAGATGATCGAGCGCGGGGCGTCCGACCTGCACATCACCGCCGGCGAGCGCGCCAAGATGCGCATTGACGGCGAGATCACGAACTCGCGCAACGAGTACGTCCTGAACCCCAAGGACACGCTGCAGCTCGCCTACTCGGTGCTCACGGAGAACCAGAAGAAGCGCTTCGAGCTGGACGATGAGCTCGACTTCTCGTTCGGCATCCAGAACCTCGCCCGCTTCCGCGGCAACGTCTTCAAGCAGCGCGGCTGCGTGTCCATCGTGATGCGGCAGATCCCGTTCTCGATCAAGACCTTCGACGACCTCAAGCTGCCGCCGATCATCGCGCGCATGGCCGAGAAGCCCCGCGGCCTCGTGCTCGTCACCGGCCCGACGGGCTCGGGCAAGTCCACCACGCTGGCCGCGATGATCGACAAGATCAACCGCGAGCGCCACGAGCACATCGTCTCGGTCGAGGACCCGATCGAGTTCGTGCACGAACACAAGAGCTGTCTGGTGAACCAACGCGAGGT
>JBBQZD010000064.1:0-12522 GCA_038208045.1 Gemmatimonadales bacterium
CCTGTAACTGAAGAGGTCGACCTGCCGTTCCGGTCCACGGTGCGCACCGAGTACAACGGGCAGGCGGTGGGGGTGATGCACGCGTGCGGCCACGACAATCACGTGGCCATGCTGCTCGGCACGGCGACAGTGCTGGCCGGCATGCGGGACAAGCTGCCGGGCAGCGTGACGTTCGTGTTCCAGCCGGCCGAGGAGGGCCTGCCGCCCGGCGAGCGCGGCGGTGCGGCGGTCATGATCGAGCAGGGCATCCTCGACAACCCCAAGGTCGAGGCGGCGTTCGGCCTGCACGTGCGGCCGGGCCGCGCGGGCGAGGTGGATTTCCGCGCCGGCGGGGCGATGGCGAGCAGCGACAACCTGGACATCGTGATTCACGGCCGGCAGACGCACGGCGCGATGCCCTGGGCCGGCGTGGACCCCATCATCATCTCGGCGCAGGTGCTCAACGCGCTGCAGGCGATCGTGTCGCGGCAGATGAACCTGGCGGTGGGTCCGGCGGTGCTGACCATCGGCTCCATTCACGGCGGCGTGCGGCGCAACATCATTCCCGACAGCGTCGTGCTGTCGGGGACGATCCGCATGTTCGACGGCGCCATGCAGCAGGAGATCCACGCACGCATCACGCGGACGGCCAAGGCCGTGGCCGCGGCGTGGGGGGCCACGGCCGACGTCCAGATCCAGATTGGCAACCCGGTGCTCGTCAACGACCCGGCACTCACGGCACGCATGGCGCCGACACTCCAGCGCTACGCGCGCGCCACCACGCCGGGCATTCCCTGGACGCCGTCCGAGGATTTCGCGCTGTTCGGCAAGCACGTGCCGTCGCTGTTCGTCTTCATGGGCGTGACGCCCGACAGCGTGAAGATCGAGGACGCCGCGCCCAACCACAGCCCGCGCTTCTTCGCCGACGAGTCGGCGCTGCCGTACGGCGTGCAGATCATGTCGGGGCTGGCCGTGGACTACCTGACGGGCAAGAAGGTGCTGCCCTAGCATGCTGCTGGCCGCGCCGCTCGCCCTGACGACGCTCATCACCGCCCTGCGCTCCACCAGTCCGGTGGAGCTCGTGGCCGTCGCGTTCGGCCTCGTGAGCGTGTACCTGTCGACCAGGGAGCACATCGTCAGCTGGCCGACGGCCATCGTGAACGTCGCGATCTTCTTCTTCCTGTTCTGGAAGGCCCGGCTGTACGCCGATGCGGTGCTCCAACTGGTCTACCTGGCGCTGTCCGTCTACGGCTGGTACGAGTGGCTCTACGGCGGCACGCAGCATTCGCCGCTGCAGGTGACGCGCGCGACGCGCCGTCACTGGGCCATCCTGACGCCGCTCTTTCTCGTGGGCGGCGTCGGGCTCGGCGCGGTGCTGGCGCGCTACACCGACTCGCCCGTGCCGTACTTCGACGCGCTGCTGACGACCGCTTCGCTGATTGCGCAGTGGATGATGACCCGCAAGCTGCTGGAGAACTGGATCATCTGGATTCTGGCCGACCTCGTGTACGTGCCGCTCTTCATTCAGCGCGGGCTTCCCTTCACCGCCGTGCAGTACGCGGTCTTTCTCGGGCTGGCCGCGGTGGGCTATCAGGGCTGGCGGCGCTCGCTCCGGGCGCATGCGCCTGATGGCGCCGTCGCGTGACGTGGCGCGTCGTGGTGACCGGTTCGGAGTGCACGGGCAAGACGACGCTGGCGCGCGCGGTGGCAGCACAACTCGGCGCGCCATGGGTCGCGGAACCGTCGCGCGCGTACGCCGAGGCGCGTGGCGGCCCGCTGACGGCGGCGGACGTGGAGCCCATTGCGGACGCCACGATCCGCGTGCACGACGCGGCGCTCGCGGGGCATCCGCCGGAGCTGGTCTTCGACACCGATCTCGTGAGCACGGTCGCCTACGCGCGGGCGTACTACGGCGAGTGCCCGGCCTGGATTGCCGAGGCGGCGGGCCGGCGGCGGGGTGACCTGTACCTGCTGTGTGACCCGGACCTGCCGTGGGTGGCCGACGGCGTGCGTGACCGTCCGGACGCACCCGAGCGTGCCGCCATGCACCAGGCCTTCATCTCGACACTCGGCGGCCTCGGCATTTCATTTGTCCGGGTGCACGGCGTCGGTTCGTCGCGCACGGCGTCGGCGGTCGCCGCCGTCCTTGCGGCGCGTGCCGCGCGCCCCACTGCTGCCCCGTCGCGATGAACCCGATTCGCGTGCTCGAACTCGACGCCGCCATCCTGCAGGCAGCCATCACGCTGCTGGCGAGCGGGCTGTGCTTCTCGCTCTACGTCCGCTACGACCGGCGCTACTTCGCCTGGTTTGGCACGGCGTGGGCCCTGTACGCGGCGCGGCTTGCCTCGATACTCGCGTTCGTGGTGCAGCAGAAGCCCGTCTGGCTGTTCTGGCACCAGGTCTTCACCGGCGAGGTGGCGCTCGCCCTGCTCTGGACGGCGCTGGTGTTCGGGCGCGCCGCGCAATGGCGCAACGTGTACTGGCTGGCCGTGGCCTTTCCGCCGCTCTGGTCGTACGTCGCCATCTACCGGATGGAGAACTTCCTGCTGGCCGCCGGGCCTGCCGTGCTCTTCCTGAGCGCGGCGACCTTTGCCACGGGCGTGATGTTCCTGCGCTACCGGCTCGCGCATCCGTCGAGCGGCGCGTCCATGCTGGCGGCGACCTTCCTGCTGTGGGGCCTGCACCACCTCGACTACCCGCTGCTGCGTGCGCGCGGGGCGTGGACCCCGTGGGGCTACTACCTCGACATCCTGTTTGTGCTGGGCGCCTGCGGCGGCATCCTGCTGCTGGTGAACCATGAACTCGCGGAGGGCCTGCGGCAGCGCAGTGAGGAACTGGAGCACCTGTCGCGCCGGATGGTGCGGCAGCACGAGGAGGAGCGGCGGCGGCTGTCGCTGGCGCTGCACGACGAGACCGCGCAGGTCTTCGCGGCGCTCAAGTTGCAGCTGGGGTCGATCGGCGAGCGGGTGGATCCGACGCTCAAGGCGCAGGTCTCGCGCGCGGTGACGCTGGTGGACGCGGGACTGCAGCAGATTCGCGACGTGACGCACGACTTGCGCCCTTCCCTGCTCGACGACTTGGGCCTGTTGCCGGCGCTGCGCTCGCTGGTCGGCGAGTTCTCGTCGCAGCGCGAGGCGCCCACGACGTTCGAGGCCCCCGAGGCGCTTCCCGTGGTGAGCGAAGACGCGGAGGTGGCGCTCTTCCGCGCGTTGCAGGAGAGCCTGTCGAACGTGGGACGGCACGCGCACACCGCACCGGTTCGCGTGGTCGCCAGCGCCACCCCCAAGCGCATCAGCCTGTTCGTCAGCGACGACGGGCCGGGCTTCGACGCGTCACGCGGGGTTGACCGGTTTGAAGCGAGCGGGCACCTGGGCCTCGCCGGCATGCGCGAACGGATCGCCGCAGTGGGCGGGGACCTCGAGGTACGGAGCGCGCCGGGCTCCGGCGTGTCCATCACGCTCTCGGTGCCGACGGCCGAGGAGGGCCGCGCATGACGCCGATTCGGCTGGTGCTCGCCGACGACCACGTGATCGTGCGCGAGGGGATCCGTCACGTGCTCGAGGATCCGGCGGCGTTCGACATCATTGGCGAGTGCGGAACGGCCGCCGAGGCGATTGCCTTGGCCAGCGCGCTCCGCCCGGACGTGCTGGTGCTGGACATCTCCATGCCGGGCGGGTCCGGGCTGAGCGCCGTGCCCGAGATTCTCGAGACCGCGCCGGCCACCCGCGTGCTGATGCTCAGCGTGCACGACGACGCCGAGTACATCCTGGAAAGCGTGCGCGCGGGCGCGCACGGCTACTGCCGCAAGGACTCCGCGCCGGCGGAGTTGCGCGAGGCCATCCGGACCGTCTTCCGCGGCGACATGTACTTCTCGCCGCTCGTGGCGCAGCAGGTGGCGCAGGCACTGCGGGATGGTCGGGCGGTGACGGACCACGAGCCGCCGCCGGCCCCGAAGGTCGACGTGCTGTCGTCACGGGAGTTCGAGGTGTTGCGCTGCATCGCCGAGGGCCGGGCGAACAAGGAGATCGCCGCGAAGCTCGGCATCAGCACGCGGACGGTCGAGGCGCACCGGAACTCGCTGATGAAAAAGCTCAATATCAGGACCGTTGCCGGGCTGACGCGGTACTGCCTTGAGCACGGGGTCAGTGTCGGGGATTCTCTTACGTAGAAGACACAATGGCAGGGGGATAGGGGAAATCCCTAATCTCATCGCATGACCTCCCGCCTCTATTTCCAAGCCGCCCGCGTGACACTCGCCGCCGCGGCTCTTGCATTGGTGACCACGGCCGCCGGCGCACAGCAGGCCGCCCGCAATGAAACCAACACACCCGCACGCGACAGCGTGCGCAACGAACGCAAGACCACGGCGCTCGGCGCGGTCACGGTGACGGCCACACGTCGCGCCACCGAGGTGCAGTCGGTGCCGACGCCGGTGAGCGTGCTCGACTCGAGCATCATCCGGGAGCGCCAGCCCAACACCGCGGCGGACCTGCTGCGCGAGTTGCCGGGCGTGGACGTGATCGGCACGGGCACCAACCAGGCCCGGCCGTCGATTCGCGGACAGCGCGGTCAGCGGATCCTGCTCCTGCAGGACGGGCTTCGCCTGAACAACGCCCGCCGGCAGCAGGACTTCGGCGAGATCCCGGGCCTCGTGGATGTCGCCACCGTGCAGCGGATTGAAGTGGTGCGCGGGCCCGCCTCGGTCCTGTACGGCACCGACGCGATCGGCGGCGTTATGAACATCATCACGCGCGCGCCGAGCTTCGCGAAGGACGCGCCGATGACGGCCGGTTCGATCGGTTACCGGTACGGCAGCGCCGGGGAACTGCGGCGCGGCGAGGCGACCCTGAGCGCCCGCGCCGGCAACTTCGTTGCGCTGCTCACCGGCAGCTCGCGCGAGGCGTCGGACTACACGGCACCGGCCGGCAGCTACGGCAACGTGACCTTCAAGAATGACGTCACCCTGCGCAACGCGGGCGTGAAGGACAACAACGCCTCGGCCTACCTGGGCTGGCGCTACAAGACCGGCACGGGCGCCTTCGCGCGCGCCGAGACGTACAACGCCAAGCACTCCGGCTTCGGCTTCGTCGACCCGGCCCTGCTCGGCGGCGACCTGACCCGGATCGAAATCACGTATCCCACGCAGCGTTTCACCAAGTACAGCACCGGGTTCAACTCCGGCGCGATCCACTCGCCGGTGGCCGACAAGGTGGACGTCACGTTGTATCGCCAGTTGAACGGCCGCGATCTCTCGCAGAGCATCTGGGCCCCGTTCGGCCAGGGACTGCCGCCGACGGCCGGCATCGACATCCAGACGCGGAACCACACGGACCTGACGACGTCCGGGCTGCGTGCCGAGGCGACCAAGGTCTTTTCGCGCAACATCATGGTGTACGGCGTGGACTACTTCCACGATTACGCCACGGGGCGTGACTCGAGCCAGACGACGGTGAAGGGTTTCGGCCCGCCGACGCCGCGGTCCAAGGTCGTGCCGTCGCTCCCGACGGCGACGCTGGCCAGCCTGGGCGTCTTCGTGCAGAACGACCTGCGCCTGCACGAGCGCCTGTCGCTGATCGTCGGCGGCCGGTGGCAGCGGGTGAGCTCGGATGCGAAGGAGACCGTGGGACTGGCGACGGTGCCGCCTGGCGACGTGCGGTCCACGACGGTGTTCAGCACCAACGCGCTGTTCAAGGTGACGTCGAACCTCAACCTCATTGCGACCGTGGGTCGTGGCTTCCGCGCACCGAACCTGGTGGAGCGGTACTTCAACGGCCCGACGCCCGAGGGATCGGCGTACCAGTCGGCGACGCCGGGCCTCAAGCCCGAACAGAGTCTCAATACGGACCTCGGGGCCAAGTACCGAGCGGACCGCGTGGCGTTCGAGGCCTTCGTGTATCGCAATGACATCCACGACGCCGTGCGCATCTCGCCGACCGGCGCGAAGATCAGCAACCTGCCCGAGTACCGGAACGTGAACGTGGGCAAGCTGCGCGCGCAGGGCATGGAGGCGACGGGCACGGTGCTGCTCGACCGCGGCTTCACGCTCTCGGCCAACTACTCGACGGTGAAGAGCAAGAACCTGCTCGACGAGTCAATCCCGATTGGCGACTCGTTTTCGAGCAAGCTCGTGGGCACGCTGGGCTGGCGGGCGGCGAGCGGCCGCGGATGGGTGGAATACGTCGTGCGCCGCAACGGAGAGCAAAAGGACATCGTGGCGGGCTCGAGCCCGGTGGGGAACACGCTGCCCGCGTTCGTGGTGCACGGCATCCGCGGCGGCGCGCACCTCTTCACGCTGCGCGGCATCCGCGAGGACCTGGACCTGCAGGTGAACAACCTCTCAAACGTGCTGTACTCGGAGACGGCGAACGCCGGCTTCTTCCGCCCGGAGCCGGGCCGCAACCTGGTGGTGGCGCTGCGCACGAGCTTCTGACCTCCAGGCGCCGCCGCGTTCCGCGGCGGCGACCACGTGCGAACGGCCCCCCGCCTTCCCCGCGCGCACGAACGACCCGCATCCGGCATCAGGCCGGGTGCGGGTCGTTGGATATCACGCGCGCTGCTAGTTCGCCGGACGGACCGGCACGACCGCGTCGAGTGACGCGTCGAGCCGCCCGACGAAGTCGGCAATGGTGCGCACCGCGGCGACGTAGCGGCCGGCGTCCACGCGGTCAAACCGGTCGGTCGGCCGGTGGTAGTCGGGATGATCCTCGACGCCGAAGCAGACGAAGGGAATCCCGATCGTGTGGAAGGCGTAGTGGTCGGACTGGCTGATCCAGTTGTTGTGCGGGCCCTGCGCGTTGGTGTCGTGCCCGAGCAGCAGCGCGACCGGCGCGCCGGCGGCCGTTGCCTCGAGCAGCGGCCGGAAGAAGGGCCAGGGCGCGGCGCCGGCCGCGTAGAGCTCTCCCTTATCGAGCCGCGAGATCATGTCGAGGTTCACGTTGGCCGCGATGCGGGCCAGCGGCACCGGCGGCGTAGCCACGAACGCGCGGGCCCCCGTGAGTCCGCTCTCCTCGCCGTCGAAGAAGGCGAAAATGATGGAGTGCCTCGGAGAGTGGCGGGCGTACAGTTCCGCGAGGGCGAGCAGCGCCGCCGTGCCGGAGGCGTTGTCGTCGGTGCCATTGTAGACCACGCCGCCGCTGGTGCCGAGGTGATCGTAGTGCGCGCTGAGCACGAGCACGCGTCCGGTGTCGGTGCCGCGCGCGAGGGCCAGCACGTTCACGCCCTCGTGCACCGACGTGTCGCGCCCCGACACGGGATAGCGGTGCTCGAACCCGGTCGCGAACGGCCGCAGGCCCGTGCGCGAGAGGCGCTCCACGAGCAGGGCCCGCGCGCGAGCGCTGCCGCGCGATCCGATGCGGCGCCCTTCCATGGAGTCGGCGGCGAGCGCGCCCAGCGTGTTCCAGAGCGACGCGGAGTCCACGGTGGCGCGCGGGGCCGGTGCACGCTGGGCACGGGCGGGAATCGCGGCGCCGGCCAGCAGGCCGAGGGCGCCGGCCGCGAGGGTCAGGGTGATGCGCATCGGTACAAGATACGCGCCACGCCTGCCGCTGCTACCGCGAGTGCTTGTGCATCAGGTCCACCAGTTCGTCGTACATGGCCTCGGCGTCCGCGTCGCCCTTGCGGATGGCCGTCGACGCGCAGTGCTTGAGGTGATTGCGCATCAGCTCGCGCGAGACGCTGCGCAGCGCCTCGTGCACCGACGACACCTGCGTGAGGATGTCGGCGCAGTAGCGATCGTCCTCGACCATCTTCTGCAGGCCCCGCACCTGGCCTTCGATGCGGCGCAGGCGCGTCACGTTGCGCGCCTTGATGTCGGGATCCACGGCCACAGCGTGCCGCACGCCGTCGTCGTGGGTGGCGCACCCACAGCCGGTTGCGTGCACGGGAAGTTTCTTGGCCATCAGGCGGTGCCCTCGGCGGCGGGGATCGCGCGCGGCTGCCAGCGGCGCAGGCGCAGCGAGTTGGTGACTACGGAGACGGAACTGAACGCCATGGCGGCGCTCGCGAGCATCGGACTGAGCTGCATGCCGAACGCCGGGTAAAGCACGCCCGCCGCGATCGGGATGCCCACGACGTTGTAGCCGAAGGCCCAGAACAGGTTCTGGTACATGGTGCGCATGGTGCGCCGCGACAGCTCGATGGCGTCGGCGAGTCCGTGCAGGTCGCCGCGCACGAGCGCGATATCGGCCGCCTCCACCGCCACGTCGGTGCCGGTGCCGATAGCCACGCCGACGTCGGCCTGCGCCAGCGCCGGTGCGTCGTTGATGCCGTCGCCGACCATGGCGACCACGCGGCCCTCGGCCTGCAGCCGCTTCACCTCGGCGACCTTCCCCTCGGGCAGCACCTCGGCGACGACGCGCCCGACGCCCACGGCCGCGGCGACCGCATCGGCCGTGCGCTGATTGTCGCCGGTGAGCAGCACCACGTCGAGGCCGAGCGCCCGCAGGCGCGCGACGGCGCTGCGCGACGTGGCCCGCAGGGGATCGGCGATGGCGAGCAGGCCGGCCAGCGCGCCATCGATGCCGACGTAGACCGGCGTCTTGGCTTCGCGCGCGAGCCGCTCGGCGTCGCCGGCGAGCGGCGCGACGTCAATGCCCCAGTCGGCCATCAGGAGGGCATTGCCGACGGCCATCGCGTGGCCGTCGACGACGCCGCTAACGCCGCGGCCGGGTGTCGCCTCGAAGCTCTCGGCGCCCGACAGCACGAGCCCGCGATCCTGCGCGTGGCGCACCACGGCGCTCGCCAGCGGATGCTCTGAACTGCGCTCGAGCGAGGCGACGAGCTGGAGCAGCGCGTCGTCGGTGGGCAGCACGGCCGTGCGCACCACGTCGGTGACGTCGGGCTTGCCTTCGGTGACCGTGCCCGTCTTGTCGAGCACGATGGTGGTGACGTCGCCGGCGCGCTGCAGCGCCTCGCCGCCCTTGATGAGCACGCCCAATTGCGCACCCTTGCCGGTGGCGACCATCACCGCGGTGGGCACCGCCAGCCCCATGGCGCACGGGCAGGCGATAACCAGCACGGCGACGGCGACGACGAAGGCACGCACCGCGGCGACGCTCATCGTCGCGCCGCCGTGCTGGAGCACCAAGAACCAGACGGCGAAGGTCAGCAGCGCGATGCCCATCACCACAGGCACAAAGACGGCACTGACGCGATCGGCGAGTGCCTGGATGGGCGCGCGCGAGGCCTGCGCGTCGCGCATCAGCTGTACGATGCGGGCAAGGACGCTGTCGGCGCCAAGCGTGGTGGCGCGGTACCGGAAGGCGCCGCGTCCATTCATGGTACCGCCGACGACGGCGTCGCCGGCCGTCTTGGCCACCGGCATGGACTCGCCGGTGAGCATCGACTCATCAACGTCGCTGGCCCCGCTGGCGATGACGCCATCCACCGGGATGCGCTCGCCCGGGCGGACGACGACGTCGTCGCCGGGGAGCACGTCGTCAATGTCGATGTCGCTCTCGACGGTGCCGCGCACGACACGCGCCGTCCGGGGACGCAGGCTGGCGAGCGCGCGCAGCGCCGACGCGGTGTTGCGCTTGGCCCGCGCCTCGAAGGCGTTGCCGGTGAGCACGAAGGCGATGATGATGATGACCGCCTCGTAGTAGACGTCGGGGGCGACGCCGCGCGCACGGAAGAAGCCGGGCGCGATGGTCGCGGCGGCCGAGTAGAGGAAAGCGGCGCCGGTGCCAACGGCGACGAGCGAGTTCATGTCGGAGCCGCCGTGCCGGAAGGCCGACCAGGCGCGCGTATAGAAGTGCCGCCCCGCCCAGGCCATCACGACGGCCGTGAGCACGAGCAGGCCATAGCCCAGCAGCACCGGCGACAGGTAGTAGACCCACGGCGTCCACGTGACGAGCAGCGGCGTGAGCAGGTTCTCCTGCCACTGCATCAGCGGGTCGGTGACCGTCCGGTACGTCAGGTGCGACGTGTACATCATCAGCGGCATCGAGAAGAACATCGCGACGGCGCCCGCGAGTGCGGCGACGATGGCCTTGGTGCGCAGGTGGCGGAACTCCGTCACCTGGGCCTGCTCGTTGTCGGTCTGCGCCTCGATCGAGGTTTTTTCGCCGCGCGGGATTTCGGCCTCGTATCCCGCGTCACGGATGATGTCCACGAGCGCCTGCGGCGAGACGGCGGTCGGATCGAAGCTGACCGTCGCGTTGTTGAGCATCAGGTTCACCGACGCGTCGCTCACCCCATCGACCTTGCCGAGGGCGCGCTGCACCCGCGACTGGCAGGCGGCGCAGGTCATGCCGCCCACCGGGATGGTGAGCCGCGAAGGGGTGCCCGCGCGGGGGGCGGCGGTTGTCATGGCGCGGCCCTACACGCTGGCGACGGGCGTGGGCACATAGCCCTCGTCGCGTATGGCGCCCAGGATGTCATCGACCTGCCGCTTGGCCGGGTCGTACTGCAGCGTCGCGCTGCCGATCTGCACCTGCTCGACGTCGACGCCGTCGAGCGCGCGCAGGGCCTTCTGTACGTGCATCACGCAGTGGCCGCAGGTCATGCCGTCGATTTTCAGGGAGAGCGAAGTCATGTTGGGAGTCCGGTTGAGTGTGGGGGGCGATACCCCTGCCCCGTATATAGTTTAGATACCCCTCCCCCCTATGTCAAGGGAGGGGGATGAAAGGGGAAGGGGCAGGGCTTGGGAAGGGGATGGGAATGGGGGCAGCCCCGCGCCGTTAGGGTGCTGGTGCCGCCGGTGCACCGGCGTGCTGACCGGCGTCGCGCAGGAGCGCGAGGAGCTCCTGCAACGGCGTGCGGCCGTCGTCGGCACGGCGCATCGCGCGAACCGCCGTCCAGAGCGCGTCTTCCGACATCGTGCCTTCGTTCGCCGCCAGAAAGGCCTGCAGCGGCGCGGCGCGCTCCATCCAGGCACCGCGCTCGCGATACACTGTGTCGAGCACGAGCACGATGGGCGTGACCCGATGGCCGTCGAGCAGGTGTGTCTGCATCAGGGCGGTGGCGTCCGCCGGACGCAAGATGCGCAGTTCGCCCGCGGGCATTCGCTCGGCCAGCCGGGCAAAGTACGGGAGCGCGGCAAGCGCGTCGCTGCACGAATTCTCGGCGACGACGAGCAGGCGCCATCGGCCCGCCGGGAACGGCGCATCACGCATCAACTCGTCCACGCGGGCGGTCGCGCGCATCGAGGCGTCCGCCCACAGGCGAGCCGCGGTGGAGTCGGTGGCGAGAAAGGCCGCATACGGCATGGCGCGCGCCCAGTGGGCGGCGAGCTCGGCAGGCGCGGCGGGAGTCGCTTGTGCGCCGAGCACGGCCACGGCGCAGAGCGCAGGAACGAGGATTAGCGTGGTGTGACGCATGCTGTATCCTAGGGCGAGCCTGCGCCGCCCGGCAGTCGGTGATTCGCTTGGGGGCTTCCCGCACGCCGCGCGGGAGCGCACTTCGTCAAACGGTAGCGCCGCGGGGCACGACTTTACTCGAGCACGGGCACGGCTAAGTTTCGGGATCGTCCGCGCGGTGCGGGCACGCGTGTTCACCGAGGAGTTCCGTTGGCCAAGACCGTCCCGATTCGCCCCGCCGATGTCCGGGCGGATGACCCGCACGACGACGTCATCGACCCGTCGGCCGTGCCGTTCGTGGCGGCGCACCTCGCGCCGGCGTTCGCATGACCACGTCGTCCCTTCCGCTTCGCGCGCTCGGCACGCAGGGGCTCCGCGTCTCGGCGCTCGGCCTGGGCTGCATGGGCTTCTCCGAGTTCTACGGCGATGCGGCCTCGCGCGCCGCGGTGGACGGCGTGGCGGTCATCCACCGCGCGCTCGACCTCGGCATCACCCTGCTCGACACCGCCGACATGTACGGCCCGTACACCAACGAGGAGCTGGTGGGCCGCGCGGTGCGCGACCGACGCGATCGCGTGACGATCGCGACGAAGTTCGGCATCGTGCGCGATGCCGCGGACCCGGCGAAGCGCGGGGTGAACGGTCGGCCCGAGTACGTGCGCGCCTCCTGCGAGGGGTCGCTCCGCCGACTCGACGTGGAGACCATTGACCTGTACTACCAGCACCGTCGCGACAAGACGCTCCCGATCGAGGAGACCGTGGGCGCCATGGCCCAGTTGGTGCACGAGGGCAAGGTGCGCTTCCTCGGCCTCTCCGAAGTGTCTCCGGACACACTGCGCCGAGCGCACGCCACGCATCCCATCAGCGCCGTGCAGAGCGAATGGTCGCTGTGGACGCGCGACTGGGAGCGCACGACCTTCGCCGCGGCGCGCGCGCTGGGCGTCGGCATCGTGCCGTACAGCCCGCTCGGGCGCGGGTTCCTGACGGGCGCCGTCAGCGCCTCGACGACCTTCCCGACGGGCGACTACCGGCACACGACGCCGCGGTTCGTGGGCGAGAACCGCACGGCGAATCTCGGCATCGTGGAGGCACTGCGTGCGCTAGCAGCGGCCAAGGGGTGCACGCCGGCACAGGTGGCGCTGGCCTGGCCCCTTGGTGTTGGGACTTACTGCATTAAACAGAAAGACAACGTTTACGGCCCCGTGGCGAGGAACGAACGTACAACTCCTCGACGACTATCTTCTCC
>JBBQZD010000065.1:0-12302 GCA_038208045.1 Gemmatimonadales bacterium
TAGTATTTCTCGGCATCCACGCGCATGGGCGCGAATAGTGGACGGACCACGTGAAGGAACGCCAGCCTGGCCCGCATGGTTCGGGCAAGTATGGCAGCAAATGGAGCGGGGTTCATTGGGGGGTCGGAGAATGCCACTGGCACAAGGATGCGGTTGATGCGGGGCGCGAGGCTTGCCGAACGGAAGTGGGTGGGTGTTCCACCGGAGTTCACGTGGACGGTGAGCACGGGACATGGAGCATGGCGGACGACAGACTCGGCGGTGCTGCCTAAGAGCAGGCGTTTGATTCCGGTGCGCCCTTGCGTGGCGATGACGATGACATCCATACGGAGTCCATTCGCAATGCGGGCGATCTCCTCGAAGGGTTGCCCGGCGCTCACTACGGTCTTCTTCAGCAGCGGCGCGGGCACGGACTTGCTGGCGAGGGCCTCCAGTTCAGCCCGGGCAGCCGCGATTCGGCGGTTGCTCTCCATGGCCACGAAGCTGAGTTCTCGAGGCAGGAGCTGCGGCTCAACGACGTGCAGGAGGGTGATCCGCCCGTTGAATTGCCGCGCCAGAGGACGTACTCCGCGACGCGTCCGACGTCGTTGCGCCCCAGGTCCACGAGCATCACGTGCTCGGCGCGCTCCTTCTCGTCGGCGAGCAGTTCGGCGGCCCGGCGGTCGTCCTCCACCGGATCGCCCGCCCGTGGCCGCGTGCCGGCGATCGGGCGCACGACCACGCGGTCGTCGGCAACCCGCACGAGCAGTTCCGGCGAGCTGCCCACCAGCTCCACGCCGTCGAGCGCCAGGTGGTACATGTACGGCGACGGGTTCAGCGCGCGAATCGCGCGGTACAGGTCCGTGCCCTCGAAGTCGTGCGGCACCACGATGCGGCGGGCGAGCAGTGCCTGAAAAACGTCGCCGGCCAGGATGTGCTCTTTGATGCGCAGGACCCCGGCCATGAACTGCTCGCGCGACATGGACGACGCGCCCGTGGCCGGCGCGGCGGCCGCATCGAGGTCGAGCGGCGCCAGCGACGGCCCGGCGCGGAGCTGCGCGATGGTGCGGTCCACGCGGGCTTGGCCGACGGTCCACGCGTCGCGCACCTGCGCGGGCGTGGCGCCAGCCGGCACGGGCATGCCGCACACCACCCGGGCCTGGGCGCGCAGGTTGTCGATGATGACCACGGTGCGGGGGAACATCACGATGGCGTCGGGGGCGCGCACGGCACGCGGCGGCGCGTGCGGCAGGCGCTCGAAATGCCGCACGACGTCATACGCGAAGTACCCGACGGCGCCGGCCCAGAAGGCGCCCACCTCCGGCGCATCGGCCGGCTGCATGGCCGACAGGATGGCCCCGAGGTCGGCCATCGGATCGGCCGGCGTGCGCGCGCCGTGCCAGCCGGCCGACTCGCTCCAGTCCTCCACCGTGCCGTCCGTCAGGCGCCAGGCCGCGCTCGGTTCGCTGCCCATGAACGTGTAGCGCGCCCACGTCTCGCCGCCGGCCGGCGCCGACTCGAGGAGGAAGGCGAAGGGCCCGCGACGCAGCCGATGGAAGGCCGCCACCGGCGTGTCGGCATCGAGCAGCACGTCGCGCCAGACCGGGATCAGGCCCCCGGCGCGTGCGCGCGCCTCAAACGTTTCGAAGCCTGCCGATGTCACCAATGTCTCCTGGCGGGTTGCCCCGCTCCCTTTCGTGCCGCGAAGTTTGACCCATGCGCGCTCTGGCCACGGCCTGCGTCACCTGCCTCCTGCTCCCGCTCGCCCTCGCCGCCCAGCAGCCGGCTCCCGCGGCGGGCGCCGCGGCCGCGTGGAACGGCGCGCCGACGTTGCGCCTGGTCGACCGCGCCATCGCCCGGCGATCGGCCCAGCTGGCCGACACCGGACTCGCCGACTTCACGGCGCAGGCGCACGGCTACGTGACCTTCCTCGCGCAGGTCGGCGACGGCTTTCCCGATCCGCCCCGGGTGATGAAGACCGACGAGCTGGCCGTCGAAGTCTATTGGCGTGCGCCGGACCAGAGCAAGCAGCGCATCATCGGCCGACGCGACACGCTGCTGCTGCCCACGGACATCCAGTACCATCGCGACCACCTGGCCATCATCCAGAACAACTTTCCGTCCATCATCCGCCTTGGCGACGGCGACGAGGTGCGCGACGTGCCGCATCCGCTGTCGCCCGAGGGCCGCCTGGCCTACGACTTCGCCATCGCCGACTCGCTGACGATGCGCACCAACGATCGCGCCTTCGAGGTCGTGATGGTGAACGTGCGCCCGAAGGACGACCGCCTGCCCCGCGCCGTGGGCGCGATCTACATCGACCGGGCCACGGCCACCGTCGTGCGGATGACCTTCTCGTTCACGCGCAGCGCGCTCCGCGACAAGTATCTCGAGGACGTCTCCGTGGTGCTCGAGAACGGTCTCGTGGACGGCCGGTTCTGGCTGCCGCGCCGCCAGGAGATCGAGATCACGCGCTCGGGCTCGTGGATGGACTTTCCGTCGCGGGGCATCATCCGCGGCCGTTGGGAGATCTGCTGCGCACGGGTGAACAGCGGCGTGTCCGCAGACCTCTTTCGCGGCCCGGAGATCGTGCAGCTTCCCCAGGCGGAGCTGCGCCGCTACGAATTCAAGGGCGCGATTCTCGACCGCCTGCCCGACGACGTGAAGGCCGCCACCGACGACAACGTGCGGGCCGTGCAGGACGCGGCGCGCGAGCTGGTGCGCGCCGAGGCGCTGAGCCGTGTGCGCACCACCAATCCCGCGGCGCGTTCGGTCAGCGACCTCGTGCGCGTCAACCGGGTGGAGGGCCTCGCCATTGGCGGCGGGGTGCGGCGCCGACTGGGCGCCGGCGTCAGCGCCAACGTGCGCGCACGCTACGGCACCGCCAGCCGACAGGGCAGCGGTGCCCTCACGCTCGCGTGGCAGCGCGCCGATGGCGCGTCGCTGGTGGCGCGCGCCGTCACGGACTTCGCCGACGCCGGCGACGCGCAGGAAACGAGCGGGCTCCGCAACTCGCTTGCCGCGCAGGAGTTCGGCGCGGACTACACCGACCCGTATCGCGAACGGGTGCTCGCGGTCTCGGGCGGACGCGCGCTCGGACGCGGGCTGCGCTGGACGCTCGGCGTCGAGCGGCGGCAGGAGCGCGCGCTCGCGCTGCATGCGACGCCATCCAGCGGGCGGTACGAGCCGGTGCTGGCCGCCACCGCGCTGCAGGCCTGGCGCCTTGGCGGCGACCTGCGTCAGGCGCCGCTGACGATAGCCGGGATGACGCTCAGCTGGCACGCGACCGCATTTGCCGAGCGTGCCCGAATTGACGCCGGCCCGGGGCGCGGCACGTCCGGGTGGCTCGGACGGGGCGTCGTGACGCTCGACGCGTCGCGGCACGCGGCGGCGGGCACGGTGGTCATGCGCTCCATGCTCGGCGGGCTCGTGGGCGGCTTCGCGCCGCCGGCCCAGCGTCTCGTGCGCATTGGCGGTCCGGTGACGGCGCCGGGCTTCGGGTTTCACCAGTTCTCCGGACGCGCCGCATTCACGCAGCGCGCGGAGTGGCAGCACGGCATCCCGTTCGTGCCAATGTCGCTGGGCCGGTTCGGCCGCGTGCCGAGCACGCTCACCCTCGCCCCGTTCGTCTCCACGGTGTGGGTGGACACCCACGGCGCGGCGGGCCAGGGCTGGCACGCCGCGGCAGGGCTGGGCGTCCTGGCGTTCTTCGACCAGTTGCGGGTGGACGTGGCGCGCGGTGCTCGCGACGGCCGCTGGACGTTCTCGGTGGACCTGGCCCCGTCGCTTTGGCCGATTCTCTAGCCCGCGTCCGGCGCACCCCGCCACTGGCCGGTGCGCCATAGCCGCGGCGGTGCGCGGGGAGTTAGTTTATCCGCGTGACTATGAGGGCTGGGATCCGACGCCGTGAGCGGGCGGGGGGCGCGTGACGCACCCCCCATTTTCGGCGCGCGACGAATGGCTGCTCGTCACGCTCGACGGGCTGCTCAGTGCCGAGCACATGGAGGAGCTCCGCGGCCTGCGTGAGGACTCCTTCTGGGAGGCCGCGGTCCGCCGCAACTTCGCCACCGACGACCAGATCCTGTCGGCACTCGCCGGTCGCTTCCGGATGAAGATCGCCAACGTCTCCCTGGTCTCGCAGCAGGCCAAGGAACTCGTGCCGGAGCAGTTGGCGCGCAAGTATCGCATCCTGCCGCTCGCGATTTCCGACTCGGTCCTCGACATCGCCACGGCCGACCCGCACGACCTCGACTGCGAGCGCACGCTCGCCTTCGCGCTCGGCCGCACCATCCGGATGCAGCTGGCCGCGCCGACCAAGATCGCGGAACGCATTGACGAGCTGTACCGGCCGGAGAACGTCGTCGAGAAGATCCTCGAGGGCGTACAGACCGACTACGACGTCGAGGCCATCACCGAGGAGTTCGACGACGCCGACATGGACATCGGCAGCGGCGCCGACCGCGCCGCCGAGCGCCCCGTCATCCGGCTGGTCGACCATATCGTGGCGGAGGGCATCCAGTCGCGCGCGTCGGACATCCACATCGAGCCCGAGGAAGCGGGCGTCGCGGTGCGGTATCGCATTGACGGCGTGCTCCGCCAGGTCATGGTGCTCCCGCGCGCCGCCGGCATCCCGCTGGTGAGCCGCATCAAGATCATGGCGTCGCTCGACATCGCCGACCGCCTGCGCCCACAGGACGGCCGCGCGCGCGTGGCGGTCAATGGCAGCCGCGTGGACTTGCGCGTGTCGACGCTGCCCGCCTCGCAGGGCGAGAAAGTCGTCATCCGTATCCTCGACCAGCGCTCGACGGTGCTGTCGCTCGATTCACTCGGGCTCAACCCCGACGAGATCGAGCGCATCAAGGGGCTGCTCGAGGTGCGCGAGGGCGTCGTGCTCGTCACCGGCCCCACCGGCTCGGGCAAGACGACGACGCTCTACTCGATGCTGCGCGGCATCCAGTCGCGCGGCGTCAACATCGTCACGGTCGAGGACCCGGTCGAGTATCGCCTGCAGGGCATCGTGCAGGTGCAGGTAAACGAGAAGGCGGGGCTCACGTTCTCCGCGGCGCTGCGCTCGATCCTGCGCCAGGAGCCCGACGTCATCCTCGTCGGCGAGGTGCGCGACAAGGAAACGGCCAACATCGCCATCCAGGCGTCGCTCACCGGTCACCTGGTGCTGACGACGCTGCACACCATCGACGCCGCGAGCTCGGTCACGCGCCTCGCCGACATCGGCATCGAGCCGTACAAGATCGCCGCGTCCATCAAGGGCATCCTGGCGCAGCGCCTGATGCGCCGTCTCTGCCACTCGTGCCGCGAGCTCCACACCGGACCGGTGCCCGAACGCCTGCGCCGCTGGTTCCCCGACGGCATGACCACGCTGTACCGCGGCGTCGGCTGCCCCGACTGCTCGATGACTGGCTATCGCGGCCGCTTTTCCATCACCGAGGTGCTGGTCGCGACGCCGGAGTTCGAGCGCCGCGTCGCCGCCGCCGAGTCGCTGGACAGGCTCGTGGACGCGGCCCGCGAGGGCGGCATGCGCTCGCTCTGGGAGAGCGGCATCCAGCATGTGCGCAATGGCGAGACGAGCATTGACGAACTGCTCCGCGTGCTCGAAGCCCCGATGGACAACCAGGGGAACGCGGGCGGCGGTGGCGGCGGCGGCGCGACGGTGCGGGGCTCGGCGGAGGACAAGGCCGAGCGCCAGGACGCGGCGGCGCGCCAGGCCGGCGCGCTCGATGCCCGGGCCACGCAGGTCCTGCCGCCCACCGCCGCGAACCGCACGCACCTGCACGCCGTGCCGCCGTCGCCCATGGGCGGCGACTCGTTCCAGCTGGTCGACGAGGTCGTGCCCGACGGCCGGCCCGTGGTCTACAAGGTGCTGCTGGTGGAGGATGAGGACGCCCTGCGCCGCGTCATGAAGGATCTGCTCGAGCGCGAGGGCTTCATCGTCTTCGAGGCCGCCGACGGCGTGAAGGCGCTCGACGAGATCGACCGGGCCGCGCCCGACATCGTCGTGCTCGACCTCAACTTGCCGCGGCTCGACGGCTATGGCGTGCTCAGTCACCTGCGCGCGCGCCCGGCCACGCAGGACCTGCCCGTCATCGTTCTGACCGCCAAGGGCGACGAGGACAGCGAGGTGCGGGTCTTCGAGTTCGGCGCGAGCGACTACCTCACCAAGCCGTTCCGCCCGCGCGCGCTCTCCGCGCGCCTGCACTCGCTGCTGGCCCGCCGGCGCCCGTGACCTCGCGCCGCCCGCCGCTCCCGCGCGAGACCGCGGTGCGCGCGGGCATCGTGGACGTGTTCGTGGTGCGCGCCTCGCCGCGCCGCCGTCGCACCTGGCAGCACTTGGTGCTGCGACGGGCGCCCGCCACACGCTGTCCGGGAACGTGGGAGGCGGTACACGGGCGCATCGAACCCGGCGAATCACCCCCGGAGGCCGCGCACCGCGAGCTGCGCGAGGAGACCGGGTTCGCCGCCGAGCGCCTGTACGCGCTCACCGTCAACCCGTTCTTCCTCGCGAGTACCGGTGAGGTCCAGCTGGCGGTCGCCTTCGTCGCCGTCGTGGGGCCGGGCACCGTGGCGCTCGGTCCTGAGCACGACCGGCACGCGTGGATGACGCGCGCCGCGGCCCGGCGCCGGTACCACTGGCCGCGCGAGCGCGAGTCGCTCGACCACATCGCCACGCTCTTCGCCAACGGCGACGCCGGCGCGGCGGAAGACGTGCTGTTGATGAAGGGCGGCGCCGGGCGATAGGCGCCAGAAGATCGGCGCCAGGCGATCGGCGTTGGACGCCGGAAGTTCGACGCCAGACAGCGCGCGCGACATCCGGCGTTCCGATCCCTACGGCTTCTGTCCTGCCCGGCTCCGGATGAGCGTGCGCTCGCGGTCGACCTTCTTGAGCAGCGTGCCCCACGCCTCGCTGCGCTGCGTCTCGAACGACACGGTCAGCGGCTGGTTCACGTCCACGGCCGGATCGAAGACGTAGAGCCCGGCCTGCATCTCGCGCTGCTGCAGCCGCTGCTCGCCGAAGCCCGGCGTGAGGCCGAAGACGTCAATGGGCCGAAAGTCCTGGCCGGCCGAGTTGATGACGACTTCGAGTGGACTGTAGCGCGCCTCGCCCTGCTCGGCGTTGAAGTACTGCACGTACCACAGGCTGGCGCCCGGTTTGCCCGTGCGGCGCAGCACCGTGTCCACCCGTGGCCGCATGCTCTCGCGCAGTTCGCGCAGCGCACGGTACGAGTCGGGCGACAGCGTGCGAATCACCGACTCGTCGAGCGGCATCACCTTGACCTGCAGCGCGTTGTACTGCACGCGCACCGCAATGTCGTCCTGCCGCAGCGTGCCGAACCCCGCCGGCAGCGACGACGTGTCGGCGCCCGCCCCGTGCTGCGCCATGACGGGCAGCACCGGGAGCGTGCCCAGCATCAGCACCACGAGCGCACGGTGCATCGTCACGTGGACTCCGACGGAGGGGTCAGCAAGGCCATCAGCGAGGCGGCAAGGTCGTCGCGCCCCTCGCCCGTCACGCCGCTGCACGGGATCATCTGATCCTCTGGTACCCCGCACAGCCCCGCAAGGGCCTGCAGGCGCGCGGCACGCTCCCGGGTGGCCAGTTTGTCGACCTTCGTCACGGCCACGAGCGTCGGGATGCCGAGCTCGGCCAGCAACTCGAGCATCGCCATGTCCTGGTCCGTCGGGATGTGCCGCGCGTCGAGCAGTTGCACCACGCCGCGCAGGTCGGTGCTCCCGCGCAGGTACCCCTCGATGAGGCGCCCCCACTCGTCCTTCCGCTCCTTCGAGACCTTGGCGTAGCCGTAGCCCGGCAGGTCCGCCAGCAGGAACGCGTGGTTGACGCTGAAGAAGTTGATCTGCTGGGTGCGCCCCGGCGTGCGGCTGACGCGCGCGAACGACTTGCGGCGCACCAGCTTGTTGAGCAGCGACGACTTGCCGACGTTGGAACGGCCGCTGAACGCGATCTCCGGCACGCCGCCCGGCGGCCGCCAGCCGCCCGCCTCCGCCATGCCGCCCAGAAAGTCGAGGTGGCGGATCGGCAGCGGATCCTTCGCCGCCTTGATGGCTGGCGCCGTCGCCATCAGTGCGTCACGTCGGCGCCGACGCCCGGCGCCTCGGCCGGCGTCGCGGCGCGGCGTCGCTTGCCCGCGGGCAGCGGCGCCGCGCGCAGGGCGAGCGCGAGCACCTCGTCCATGGTCTTCACCGGATGGAACTTCACCGCCGACTTCACCTCGTCCGGCAGCTCCTCGAGGTCACGCACGTTCGACGCGGGGATGATCACGTGCTCCACCCGGTTCCGATGCGCGGCGACGGCCTTTTCCTTCAGGCCCCCGATGGCCAGCACGCGGCCGCGCAGCGTGATTTCGCCGGTCATGGCCACGTCGCCGCGCACCGGCGTGCCAGTGAGTGCACTGACGATGGCCGTGGCGAGCGCGATGCCCGCCGACGGCCCGTCCTTCGGCGTGGCGCCGGCGGGCAGGTGCACGTGGATGTCGCGCGTCCGGGCGAAGTCGGCCGGGACGCCCAGCACGTCGGTGCGTGCCCGGATGTAGCTGAGCGCCGCGTTGGCCGATTCCTTCATCACGTCGCCCAGCGTCCCCGTGAGCTGTAGGCGTCCCTTGCCCGGCACGACGCTCACCTCGACCTCCAGCAGTTCGCCCCCCACCTGCGTCCAGGCCAGCCCTTGCGCCACGCCGACGTGGTCCTCGAGCGTCGCCTCGTCGGGATCGTAGACCGCGACGCCCAGCATCGTCCGCAAGTCCCCGGCCGTCACGACGTCGCGCGCGTCCTCCTCGGCCGGCCGCTGGGCGCGCCGGCGCGCCACCTTCCGCGCCACACGCGCGAGCCGCCGTTCCAGTTCGCGCACCCCCGCCTCGCGCGTGTACTCGCGCAGGATCGCCGGAAGCGCGTCGGGCGCCCACGTCACCGAGGTTGGCGCGATGCCGTGCTGCGTCAGCAGGCGCGGGATCAGGTGCCGCTGGGCAATCGCGAATTTTTCCTGGTCGAGGTACCCCGGCACCCGGATGATCTCCATCCGGTCGCGCAGCGGCTCCGGAATGCCCGACAGCGAGTTCGCGGTCGTCAGGAAGAGCACCTGCGACAGGTCGTAGTCGATCTCGAGGAAGTGGTCGTTGAACGCCCGGTTCTGCTCGGGGTCGAGCACCTCGAGCAGCGCCGCCGACGGGTCCCCGCGGTAATCGGCGCCGAGCTTGTCCACTTCGTCCAGCAGGATCACCGGATTCACCGACTCCGCGCGGCGCATCGCCTGCAGGATGCGGCCGGGCAGCGCGCCGATGTAGGTGCGCCGGTGGCCCCGAATTTCCGCCTCGTCGCGCACGCCGCCGAGCGACATGCGCACGAACTTGCGGCCGAGCGCGCGCGCCACGCTGCGCCCCAGCGATGTCTTGCCCACGCCGGGCGGCCCGACGAGGCAGAGAATCGGCCCCTCGAGCTTGCCGACCAGCGACAGCACTGCGATGTAGTCGACGATGCGCTCCTTCACCTCGTCGAGGCTGTAGTGGTCCTCGTCGAGAATGGCGCGGGCGCGCGTGATGTCGAGGATGTCATCCGTGCGCTCGCTCCACGGCAGCGCCGCGATCCACTCGACGTAATTGCGCGCCACGGACGCTTCGGGGGACATCGGCGACATGCGCCGCATCCGCCGCAGCTCGCGGTCGGCGCGCGCCCGCGCCAGCTCGGGCAGCTGGCGCGCGTTCAGCTGCGCCACGAGGTCGGCCAGCTCGTCCCCCACCTCGTCGCCCAGCTCGCGATGGATCGCCCGCAGCTGTTCCTGCAGGTAGAACTCGCGCTGGTTCTGGAACAGCGATCCGCGCACGTCGTCCTCGATCTTCCGCTCCAGCCGCAGCAGCTCGGTCTCGCCCGCCGTCAGCTCGGACAGCGCGCGAAAGAGGTCGACGAGGCGCGGGGCCTCGAGCAGCGTCTGCCGGGTCTCGTGCCGGATGGCGAGGTGCGCGGCGATGCCGCACCCCTGCCGCTCGGCGCTCGAGGCGCCCTGCACCAGGCCAGCCACCTCGGCCGGCAGGCGGCGGTGCTGCGTCACGTATTCCTCGAACATCGCCAGCGCCTTGCGCGATTCCTCGGCGACGCCGTCGCCCGGGGCGGTGACGAACGGATGCGGGCGCACGTCGGCGCGCAGCGCCTTGGAATTGCCGAGGAACTTCACGACGCGGGCCCTGGCCAGGCCCTCCACGAGCACCCGCGCGGCGCCATTGGGCAGCCGCGTGTACTGCAGCACCCTCGCCAGCGTGCCCGTGCGGAACAGGTCGGACGCGGCCGGCTCCTGCACGCCGCTGTCCTTCTGCGCGACGAGCAGCACCAACTTGTCGGCTGCGTCGGCGGCCTCGAGTGCCGCAAGCGAGCCCGGCCGGCCGACGAGCAGCGGCATCGCCACGTGCGGAAAGAGCACCACGTCGCGCAGGGGCAGCACTGGCAGCCGGGTGGCCGATTCAATCACTTCGGAGTCGCGCAGGAACTGTTGCGTCATGGAACTAAAGATAGCGGAAACGGGGGGCTGGAGAGGGGTGTCCGGCGTGCGGTGCCGTCCGCCATTCCGGCTTTTACCGCTTCAACACGGAGGGTCGGAGGGGACGGAGGGGCACGGAGGATGCCGATGCCCGGCTCATCCATCAACCCGGCCGCACCGACTCGAGGCCACGGGCGAGACTAACCCCGGGGGGTGCAATTGAAAAAACGGGAGGGCGAGTCCTGCCCGTGGCCACCGCCCTTGCCCTGCATCAGGATCCTCCGTGACCGTCCGTCCGCTCCGACCCTCCGTGTTGAAGCCGTAGAAGCCAACTGGGCGAAAAAATGGAGGGCAGGGAACATCCCCGCCCTCCGTCGTACTCTGGCGTACGCTGTCGCTACGCTTCCTTCTTCTGCCGCTTTGCCGAAAGCTCCAGCAACGGCGGCTGCTTGTTGGTGACCGTCGCCTCGGTGACCGTCACGCCCACCACATCGTCGCGTCCCGGCAGGTCGAACATCGTGTCGAGCAGCAGTTCCTCGACGATGGCGCGCAGGCCGCGCGCGCCGGTGCCGCGATCGAGCGCGCGCTTCGAGATGGCCTTCAGGGCTCCCTCATCGAACGTCAGCGTCACGTCCTCCAGCTCGAACAGCTTGGAGAACTGCTTGGTGATGGCGTTCTTGGGCTCCTTGAGGATCCGTACAAGCGATTCCTCGTCCAGCGACTCCAGCGGCACCGACACCGGCAGGCGGCCCACCAGCTCGGGAATCAGACCGAACCGCAGCAGGTCGTCGGGTTCCACATGCTTGAAGATGTGCGTCGTCTTGCCGCCCTGCGCCGCCAGCTGGTCTTCCGCGCTGAAGCCGATCTGCCGCTTGCCGAGGCGCGCCTCGATGATCTTCTCGAGGCCGTCGAAGGCGCCGCCGCAGATGAACAGGATGTCCTTGGTGTTGATCTGGATGTATTCCTGCTGCGGGTGCTTGCGGCCCCCTTGCGGCGGCACGCTGGCCACCGTCCCCTCGAGGATCTTCAGCAGCGCCTGCTGCACGCCCTCGCCCGACACGTCGCGCGTGATGCTGGGGTTCTCGCTCTTGCGCGCGATCTTGTCGAGCTCGTCGATGTACACGATGCCGCGCTCGCACTCGGCCACGTTGAAGTCGCCCGCCTGCAGCAGCCGGACGAGGATGTTCTCCACGTCCTCGCCCACGTACCCCGCCTCGGTCAGCGTCGTCGCGTCGGCAATGGTGAACGGCACGTCGAGGATGCGCGCCAGCGTCTGCGCCAGCAGCGTCTTGCCCACGCCCGTCGGGCCGATCAGCAGGATGTTGGACTTGTCCAGCTCGACGTCGCCGTCGCGCTTGCTGCTGTTGATGCGCTTGTAGTGGTTGTACACCGCCACGGCGAGCGCCTTCTTGGCCTGATCCTGCCCGATCACGTACTGGTCGAGCACGTCCTTGATTTCCTGCGGCGCCGGAACCCGCGTCACCGCCTCGCCGACATCGCGCTCTTCGTCCTCGGCGAGGATCTCGTTGCACAGCGCAATGCACTCGTTGCAGATGTACACGGACGGGCCGGAGATGAACTTCCGGACGGCGTCCTTGGACTTGCCGCAGAACGAGCAGCGCAGATGGCGATCGTGGGACATCGAGTTCATCAAGCCTCAGGCGTTGAGCTGCGCACGAAGGGAGACATTCGTTCGACGCATCATCTTCCTTGTAGTAACACCCCCCGAACGCCGGGGGCAAGCCATCAGGTGCGGGCCGGGCTCGTGAATCGTTTCACAAGCACCGGTGTCCGCCCCTATTTCGCGGCCGCCACCGCAGCGACGGCT
>JBBQZD010000066.1:0-12202 GCA_038208045.1 Gemmatimonadales bacterium
GCTTTGTGGGGCCACCGGGCACCGGAAAGACGTCGCTGGGCGACGCGATCGCCGCGGCGAACGGACGCAAGTTCTACCGCATCTCGGTGGGCGGCGTGCGCGACGAGGCCGAGATCCGCGGGCACCGGCGCACGTACGTGGGCTCGCTGCCGGGCCTGCTGGTGCAGGCGCTGCGCCGCGTGGGCGTGAGCGACCCGGTGTTCCTGATTGACGAGATCGACAAGATGGCGCCGGGCGGGCACAGCGGAGACCCCACCGCCGCGATGCTCGAGGTGCTCGACCCGTCGCAGAACGCGACCTTCGTGGACCATTTCCTGAACCTGCCGGTGGACCTGTCGCAGGTGCTGTTCATCGCCACGGCCAACAACCTGTTCGACATTCCGCCCGCGCTGCGCGACCGGCTCGAGGTGATCCGCATTGCGGGCTACACGGTCGAGGAGAAGGTCGAGATTGCCTGGCGCTACCTGCTGCCGCGCAAGCTCGAGGAGAATGGCATCACCGACCTCGACCTGCAGTTCACCGACGAGGGGCTGGGTTACCTGGCCAACCGGTACTCGCGCGAGGCGGGGCTGCGCGAGTTCGAGCGCAACCTCGCGATGCTGATGCGAAAGCGCGCGCGACAGAAGGCCGACGGCGAGGAAGGGGCATGGATCGTGGACCAGGCGCGCATCGAGGAGGTGCTTGGGCCGCCACGCTACGCTGCGGAAGCGGCGGAGCAGGCGGCGGAGATCGGCACGGTGACCGGGCTCGCGTGGACGAGCACGGGCGGCGAACTGATGACCATCGAGGCGCTGCAGATGGCCGGCAGCGGGCGGCTGACGGTCACCGGGCAGCTCGGCGACGTGATGCGTGAATCCGTGGACGCGGCCTGCTCGTATGTACGGTCACGTGCCCGCACGCTGCGCCTGGGTGACGCCGAGTTCAAGCACACCGACCTGCACATTCACTTTCCGGCGGGGTCGGTGCCGAAGGACGGGCCCAGCGCGGGCGTGGCGGTGACGCTGGCGATTGCCAGCGTCATGAGCCGCCGCGCGGTGCGGCGCGATGTGGCAGTCACCGGCGAGGTGACGCTGCGCGGCAAGGTGCTTGAAATCGGAGGGGTGAAAGAAAAGGTGCTGGCGGCATACCGGTCGGGACTGCGCGAGGTGATGATGCCCTCGACGAACGAAAAGGACCTGCGGGAACTCCCGCCCGAGGTGCGCCAGCAGGTGCGCTTCACGTTCGTGCACACCATGGACGAGGCGATCGAGCGGATGCTGCTGCCCGCCCCGCCGCTTGGCTTCGCCGACGACCTGCCGTTGTTTGAAGGCGGACGGCAGACGGTAGACGGTGGACGGCAGACCGCGGACGAGGGTTCGGCTGACGTGCCGGACTCGGCGAACGAGCAGGCCGCTGACAAACCTCCGCGCTGAGCGACTGATGCACACGCTGCGGGCGAGAACGCGCGTCGCCGCGCTGCCGTTGGCGTCGCCGCGGCAGTTCCGGAAGCGCCGCTCGGGGCGGCACGGACTCGGCGTGTTTGCCGTGCGTCCCATCGCGGTGGGGACGCGCATCATCGAGTACACGGGCGAGCTGATCTCGCACGACGAAGGCGAGCGCCGGTATCCCACGGCGCCGGACTATCATGAGGACGCCGAGCACACGTACCTGCTGCAGCTCGACGACGACCGCGTGCTCGACGCGAACGTCGGGGGCAACGACGCGCGCTTCATCAACCACTCGTGCGCACCCAACTGCGAGCCGATGCGCGCCGGCGACCACATGTGGATCGTGAGCGTGCGCGACATCCGCGTGGGCGAGGAACTCGCGTACGACTACGCGATCGAGCTGGACGAGCCGCACACGCCGTGGCGCAAGAAGCGCTTTCCGTGCCGCTGCGGGGCGCGCAGCTGCCGCGGGTCGATCCTGAAGCCGAAGTACCAGCCGTACCACGCGCTGGTGCGCGCCGCACAGCGGCGCTGGGACCAGTCGTGAGGCGCCGCGGCATGCCCGGGAGGCCGTGATGGACGTGGCCCCGACGTTCCCGCCGGCGCCCGACGATGCCGCGCGGCAGAAGCGCCTCGACCTGATGCGGGCGCGCGCCACGGGCCTGCTGGTGGTCGCCGCCGTGGTCTTCCTGCTGTCGCACCACTATGCGCCGTCGTATCCGTGGCTCGACTGGGTGCGCGCCGGCGCCGAGGCGTCGCTGGTGGGCGGCCTGGCCGACTGGTTTGCCGTGACGGCGCTGTTTCGCCGGCCGCTGGGCCTGCCGATTCCGCACACGGCCATCATCATGACGCAGCGCGACCGCATCGGCCGCGTGCTCGGCAACTTCGTGCAACGGCACTTCCTCACGCGCGACGTCGTGACGGCCGAGCTGCAGCGCCTGCGGCCGGCGGAGCGCCTGGCGCGCTGGCTCTCGTTGCCCGAGAACAGCGCGCGCGTGGCCGCACTGCTCCAGAGCGGATTCGCGCGCACGGTGCAGGCCGTGCCCGACGAAGAGTTCCGCGCCCTCATCCGCCGCGCCGCGGTGGACCGCGTGGAGAAGACGATGGTCGCGCCGATACTCGGCGACATGCTGGCGGTGGTGACCAGCGACGACCGGCATCACGAACTCCTCGACCAGGCACTCGAGATCGTGGTGACGGCACTGCACGAGAACCGCGAGGGCATTCGCGCCCAACTGCACAAGGAGAAGCCGTGGTACGTGCCGGACATCGTGGACGATGTCATCTACCGGCAGCTGCTGCGCGCGACCGAGAAGACGCTCGCCGACGTGCGCGGCAACGTGCAGCACCCGCTGCGCGTGAAGTTCGACGATGAGCTCCGGGTGTTCGTGGAAAAGCTCAAGCACTCGCCCGACGTGCGGGCGAAGGCGGAGGCAATCAAGGGTCAGGTGCTGAACGCGGAGGTCGTGGAGGACATCGTCGACGGCGTCTGGGATTCGGTGCGCGCCTCGGCCCTGCGGTTCGGCAGCGACGGCGAGCCGCCCTCGGCCGGACTGGTGCGCGGTCTCGCGGCCACGGGCACGGCCCTGCTCGCCAACGACGAGGTGCTCGCCGAGCTGGACGCGACGCTCATCGAGGCCGTGGCCGACGCCGCCGAGCGCAACCGTGACCATGTGGGGGCGCTGATTGCGCGCACGGTGCAGGCGTGGGATCCCTCGGTGGCCGCGTCACGCCTGGAGCTCGCCGTTGGCCCGGACCTTCAGTACATCCGGATCAATGGCACGCTCGTGGGCGCGCTGGCGGGACTCGGGCTGTATGCGTTGACGAGGGTGATGGGGTGAGGGCGGACGGCGGATAGCGGATAGCGGATAGCGGATAACGGATAGCGGATAACGGATAACGGAGGGCCCGGGAGAACTTTCGTCGCCCGGGCCATCTGCCATCTGCCATCCGCCATCCGCCATCCGCCCTCCGCCCTCCGCCATCCGCCATCCGCCCTCCGCCCTCCGATGTTCCTAGTACGTCCAAATATGCACCGTCTTCCCCGCCCCCGCGCTGCCGTGCGAGCCGGCGTCTTCGAAGCGGCCGGTGAAGATCTTCGGCGGCAGGCCGCGCAGGTTGATGGTCACCACGTAGTTCGTGGCCGGCGCCCCACAGCTCGACCAGTTGTCCACGCGCAGGACATACTCGCCGCGCGGCACGATGAGGCCGTCGGACCAGTAGATGTTCTCCGCGCGTGGCCCGTCGCTGGAGCACCCCGCATTGGAGTCGAGGTCGAGCTGGCCGCCCGTCGTCGAGTTGCGCGAGCCGTAGTAGATCTCCTTGCCCGACGGATCCATGAGGTGCAGGTCGATGTCGGCCTTGGTGTCCCACGTGACGTTGGTCTGGATCTCGCCCGTGCCGACGAAGATGACGCCGAGGTCGCTCGACTGGTACGGGCCGATGTTGGAGGTGCCACCGCCCGCGAGTTGCAGCGTGAAGACCGTCTTCGGCATCTCGACGGCGATGACGATGAGCACCGTGACGCTGGTAACCGGCGCGGCGAGGGTGAGTTCCCAATGGTCGTTGACGCCCGGCACGCGGAAGACGGCGCGGCTGAAGGGCGTCGCCGAGGTGAGCGTCGTCTGCACCGTGCCGCCGCGCAGCACCTGGCTGGGCAGGACGGCGGCGACCGCGGCGCCGGGACCGGGGGCCGGCGCGGCGTTGGCCCGCAGCACCGCGGTGCGCGTGCCGTCCTGCGTCTGCACGAGCGCCACGAACCGCTTGACCGAGTCCTCCGGCGTGGCCGTCGTGCGCTTCCAGTCGATGCAGCCGAAAACGGAGAGCGCCACGAGCCAGACTGGTGCCGTCCGCAACATGCGTTTCAGGGTCGTACCCGACATCGGTGGTCCTCCGCTACTTGTCCGACAGCCGAATCTTCGCGGGATCGAGAAGACGCGTGCCGCTTCCCGCTGGCACGTCGGTCCAGATGACCGCCGGCCTGCCTTCTATGGTCAACGCCGTGATCTCCACGACGCGTCCCTTGCCCTCGAACCGCCTCACCTCGCCACTGCCGACGCCTGCCGCGCCGAGCCGCCGCTGGGCGGCCCGTTGCGCCGCGTCACGGAACTCGCCCGCATCGATCGGCGTGTCCCACACGGACACCCAGGCGATGCCGGCACCGCCCGGCAGATTCACCACCACGTAGCGATCGCCGCCCCACCCTGCCGCCGACCGGGCCGACGTGCCCAGGTCCTGCAGCGGCTGGAAGAGGAAGAGCCGCGTCTCGAACTCACCCAGGTTGCTCTCGTACACCTTCGTGCCCACCGACGGGGCCGGGAGCGTGACACGCACCGGCGGCTCGTTGGCGAGGTACTTCTCGATGTGCAACACCTGCTCGGTGGAGGTCGGCAACGGCGCAAAGGGCACCTGGCCCGGCCGCGCCTCCTTGAACCGCCGGACGAACTCCGCCCCGCTCAGGTATGGAAAGAGCAACGACTCCTGCAGCAGCATCGGCGCGCTGGCAAAGACCGGCATCGCCGTCTGGTTCTCGCGAATCAGGTCGCGGACACGGTCCCAGGCGCCGGGCATCCGTACCGCGACTTCCCCACCGAGCATGCTGGCCATCTGCTCGTACGTGGCCTGCCCCTCCAACACGGACTGCGCGGCGGTCTGCCGGTCGTTGTCCGAGCGCTCCTTCTGGATGGAATCGAGCGGCAGGTACTGGTCCTGCAAGGCATGCACCAACTCGTGCGCCAGCGTCACCTCGACAAGCGCAGCGCGCCCGGCGGAGGTGTCGCTCACCACATACAGGACTTTCGTGGCCGGATCGTAGTAACCGATGACCTGCTCGCTGAGCAGGTGGAGCATGAATTTCCGAAGGTCCATGGTGTCGGGCAGGAGCCCGAGCAGCTTGTAGGCGCGCGACGCGCCCTCGAGTTCCAGCGGCGGGATGCTCTCGTTGAACTGCTTCTCCAGGAACTCGCGGACCTCCGCCACCGAGCGCCGCTCGACCGACGGCGGGCGGTTGAACGTGAGGCCGGTGGCCTTCTCGATCTGCGGCGCGTACTTGGCGACCAGGTCGCCGTACGGACCGTCGAACGGCGCCGGCTTGGCGTCACGACAGGCGCTCAGCAACAGCGCGGCGGATGCCGCGACGACCGCACGTCGGTTGGTCAGGCGCATGGAACCTCGGGAGAGTGGTGCCGCGCCAGCACCCGGGGGCGCGGCTCAGCCATACATCCGCCCGACATACCAGCCGAGCAGGGAATTGCCGAAAAGCAACGCGAGGAGCGCGGCAGGCGCAAGGAAGACGCCGAACGGCACGAGTGGCGGCTCGAACGGCCGGCCAGCGTTGCGCGCGCGAAGCATGCCCACGGGGTAGACCACCAGCAGGAACGCGACGGCCGCAATGCTCGCGGCCAGGAATATCGTGAGCAGCGAACGCACCGGCCCGACCGTGGCCCCGACGAAGGCCATGAGCGTGGCGTCGCCGTAGCCCATCGCCTCCTTCTTCATCGCCACCTCGCCGAGCCATCCGATGATGGTGATGGCACCGGCGCCCACGCAGGCACCGAGAATGGCGTCCCACGGCGACGCGAAGGGCAACTGGGAGGTCGAGAAGGCGCCGATCACCGACGTGATCGCGGCGAACCCGAGCCCGCTCAGGGTGAAGCCGTCGGGGATCAGGTAGCTCTGCGCGTCGGTGACCGCCACGCCGAGCAGGATGGTGGCGACGATCGCCAGGCGGAGCGCCAGCATGTTGGGCCCGAGCAGCCAGAGCGCGCCGATCCAGAGCGCCGCCGTGCCGGCCTCGACGAGCGGATACTGGACGCTGATGCGCGACTGGCAGTGGCGGCAGCGCCCCCGGAGCACGAGCCAGCTGACCACCGGGACGTTGTCGTACCAGGCAATGCCGTTGCCGCAGCCGGGGCAGCGTGACCGGGGACGCACGACCGATTCGTCCTTGGGCCAGCGCGCGATGCAGACATTCAGGAACGACCCGAGGACGGCACCGAAGGCGCCGAAGACGGGGGCGTAGTACGCAAACCAGGGGACGTCGGTCACGGGCGCAGGGCGAAGAGGGTGATGCCGGCGGCCACGGCCACATTCAGGGACTCGACACCGGGCGCCATCGGCAACGAGACGACGTGCGAGCAGCGCGCGCGCAACGCGGCCGACAGACCGGCGCCTTCGTTGCCCATGGCGATGGCGAGCCGTGCGGGCGCCGGGTGGTCGCCGAGCGGCGTGCCGGCCGCGTCGGTCCCCCAAAGTGCCACTTGCTGCGCCTCGAGGAAGGCAGCGAGTTCCTCGGCGCTGGTCTCGATGGCCGGAAATCGGAAATGCGTGCCGACCGCGCTGCGCACGACCTTGGCGTTCCACAGGTCTACTGTACCGGGCAGCGCGGCGAGCGCGGTGGCGCCGAGTGCAGCTGCGGTGCGCACGAGGGCGCCCACGTTGCCGGGATCCTGGATGCCGTCGAGCACGAGGAGGCGCACCGTCGGCCCCAGATCGAGACCGGCGAGCGCGCGCTGCGGCTGGCGGGCGATGGCGAGCACCCCCTGCGGCGAATCGGTGTCGGCCGCGGTGTCGAAATCGGGACCCGGCACGCAGGCCATCGGCACGCCGCGCGCCTCGAGGGCGGCCACCAGCGCCTCGCCGCGGCCCGCGGCCACGGCCTCGGGTGTGCAAAGCACGCCCTCGATCTCCAGGGTGGAGCGCAGGAGTTCCTCGACCGTGCGCACGCCCTCGGCGACGAACAGTCCCTTGCGCTCGCGCGCCTTCCGGCGGCGCAGGTCCCTTGCCATGGTAAGCAGCTTCACTGATATCTTGTCTCCATGTCCTCACGCATCGCACGTACCGTTTGCACTGCCGCCATCCTCCCCCTCATCGTCACCTCCGCCTGCGCGGTCTCCACGCAGCAGGAGGTCGACATGGGAGCCGGCTATGCCACCCAGATCGCCAAGGAACTGCCGCTGGTGCAGGACCCCGAGGTGAACCGGTACATCTCCATCCTCGGCGACTCGCTGGCCCGGGTGGCCGACCAGCGAAATCTCGACTGGCACTTCGCCATTGTCGATAGCAAGGAAGTAAATGCCTTCGCGGTGCCCGGCGGCTACATCTACGTCAACCGCGGCCTGATCGAGCGGTCGACGACCATGGCGCAGGTGGCGGGCGTGATCGGCCACGAGATCGGGCACGTGACGCGGCGCCACAGCATCAAGCAGATGCAAAAGGCGCAGGGCACCAACATCGGCGCCACCCTGCTCTGCACGCTGACCTCGGCTTGCAACTCCGGGCTCGCCCAGACGGGCATCAACCTGGGCCTGAACGCCGCCTTTGCGAAGTTCAGCCGCACCGACGAGGCCGAGGCCGATGACGAGGGCGTGCGCTACCTGATCAAGGCGCACATCGACCCGAACGGGATTCCCGAGATGTTCGAGATCCTGCTGAAGGAGCGGAAAGAGCAGCCCGACGCGGTGAGCAGCTTCTTCCTGTCGCACCCACTGGAAGAGTCGCGCATCGCCGAGACCCGGCAACTGATCGCGAGCTACCCGACGGCGCAGACGACAGGACTGACGCGCGACACGCCGAACTTTCAGGCGTTCAAGAAGCGGCTTACGTCGCTGCCGGTGACGCGAAAGTAGCGCCGGCACGGCGGGGCGATTCTGACGGCAGCGCGCGGACTACAGTTGGCGAACGTACTCCGTCACGAGCCGGCAGAAGCTCTCGCCGGCTGCCTCGGCCGCCTTCATCACGTCGTCGTGGCTGAGCTTCTCGCTCCCGAGCCCGGCCGCCGGGTTGGTGATGAGCGAGATGCCCGCGACCTCCAGCCCGATGGCGTTGGCGACGATCACCTCGGGCACGGTGCTCATCCCGGTGGCATCGGCACCGAGCCGCTCGAGCATCCGGACCTCGGCCAGCGTCTCGTAGGTGGGGCCGAGCAGGCCGACGTAGACACCGGCCTGCAGCGGAATGCCCAGCCGGCGCGCAGTCTCGCGCAGCAGCACCTTGAGGCGCGGCGAGTAGGGCGCGCTCATGTCGGGGAACCGTGTGTCGCCCGGTTCGACGGGGCCTGACAGCGGGTTCACGAACTGCATGTTGAGGTGATCCTCGATCAGCATCAGGTCGCCCGCACTGAACGTCCGGCGGATGCCGCCCGAGGCGTTCGACACGAAGAGCGTCCGGGCGCCGAGCGCGTGCGCCACGCGCACGGGGAAGGCGCTCACCTGCGGCGAGTGCCCCTCGTACATGTGAAAGCGCCCGGCCAGCGCCAGCACCTCGCGGCCGCCGAGCGTGCCGCCGATGAGCTCGCCCTTGTGGCCGACGACGTGCGTGGCGTGGAAGCCGGGCACGTCGGCGTACGGCACGCGCCGCGCGTTCTCGATGCGGTCGGCGAGTCCGCCGAGGCCCGAGCCGAGGATAATGGCGCAGACGGGCTCGCGAACGCCGAGGCGCTCGCGCACCGCATCGGCCGCCGTGCGCGCTGCCGCCGCTCCGTGGGCGCTCACTTGCGTACCTCCTCCAGAAGAACCGCGATGTCGCGGTCGACCGTCTCGAGCAGCGCGCGCCGCTCGTGCTCGTGCAGGAACGCGCTCGTGAATCCGTTGCGGGCCACGGTGCAGAGCTCCTCGAAAGTGAAGCCGAGGTGCGCCGCCGCCCGCTGGTACTCGTCCACGAGCGTGATGCCGCTCATCAGCCGGTTGTCGGTGCTGAGCGCCACGTTGAGGCCGCGGTCGAAGTAGGCGCGCAGGGGATGCGCGTCGAGCGAGGCGGCCGCGCGCGTCTGCACATTGCTCGTGATGCAACACTCGATGGCGATGCGCCGGTCGTTCACGTACTGTGTGAGCGCCTCGTCCTCGATGAGGCGCGTGCCGTGGCCGATGCGGCAGGCGCAGCAGCGGTGGATCGCATCGCGAATCGAGTCGGCGCCCGCGCCCTCGCCGGCGTGGCACGTGCAGGGCAAGTCGTTGGCGCGCGCGTAGTCGAACGCCTCGATGTGACGGCTGGCCGGGTTGCCCGCCTCGCCCCCGGCGAGGTCGAAGCCCGCGACGCCGAGGTCCTTGAACTGCACGGCCAGCTTGGCGAGTTCGAGCGACACCTCGGGCGCCATGTTGCGGATGGCGCAGACGATCACGCGGCCCGTGATGCCGTATTCCTGCTGCGCGCGCGCCAGACCGCGCAGGGGCGCCTCGACGGACTCCTCGAGCGACATGCCGCCGCGCACGTTCAGGATGGGCGCGTAGCGGGTCTCGAGGTAGCGCACGCCCTCGCGCGCCGCGTCCTCGGCCAGTTCGTACGCGATGCGCTCCAGCGACTCCGGGGTCTGCATCACCGAAAGGGTCACGGAAAAGCGCGCGAGATAGTCCTCGAGGTTCTCGGCGTCGTCCACGAGCATGTAGCGGGCCAGCGCCTCGGCGTCGTCGGCGGGCATCGGCTGCTTGTACTCGGCGGCGAGCTCGAGCAGCGTCGTGGGGCGCACGCAGCCGTCGAGGTGGCAGTGCAGCTCCGTCTTCGGGAGGCGTCGCAACAGGTCGGAGGTCGCGACGGTCACGCCGGCTCTCCGGCGCCCGGCGCCTGCGCGGCGCGCGCGGAGACGAGCCGATAGATGGCGCCGCCGTGCACGGGATCGGTGGCGGCGGCGGGCAGGCCGCGGCTGTCGGTGACGCCGCGCGTGCCGGATGCGAGGGCCACGCCCTCGGCCGCATCGAACGCTCGCACGGCGTCGAGGACGGTGGCGCCGGCGGGCACGTGCACGACGCGGGTATTGACGAAGACGGTCAGGGGTTCAGTCATGGATTGGTGATGATCAGGCGCGGTGTCTCGTCGACCGCCACGATGCCTCTCGGCATCCGGCGCACCCACGTGATGAGGGCGTCGAGGTCCTGCACGTTGAGGGGCTCCACGACGCGCGCGGCCTGCCCGAGGCCGAGGCCATCGCCGCCGGTGAGCATGAAGTCGCTGAGCACGAGCGTGTAGTCACGCGCGTCGTCCAGCGGTGCGCCGCCCGGAAGCCGCGCGTCCACGAGGCGCTGGCCGGCGGGCTTGGACGCGTCCCAGGTGAGGCGCACGCCGCTGACGTGCACGCGCGGCACCCGCTGGCCGTCGTAGAACTTCTCGAAGTAGCGGCGCAACGCATCACCGCGCACGGTCACGCGGTAGAGCACGTTGCCGAACGGCTCGACCTCGAACAGCGCGCCGTACGTCACCGGGCCCGCCTGCAGGTCGGCGCGGATGCCGCCGTTGTTCATCACGGCGAAGTCCGCGTCGCCCGCGGCACGCTGGGCATCGGCAATCAGGTGCCCGAGTGCGTATTCGTCGCCGCGCCGCAGCATCGGCGCGTCGAGCTGGCCGATGCGCTGGTGCACGCGCGCGGCCACGCCGGCGGTGGCGTGCGCCACCATCGCCGCAATGTCGGCGTCGGCCGGCAGGGTGTCGCTGCCGATGTCCCGCACCGCGCCACGGCCCGCGCTCGTGGCGCGCCCGGCGGCATCGAGCGGAATGTCAATGATGGCGATGGCGCGGCCGCTGGAACGCGCCTGCACCACGGGAATGCCGTTGATCTCGGCGTTCACCAGCGAATGGGTGTGACCGCTGACGATGGCATCGACCTTCTCGGTGATGCCTCGCGCGAGCGTCACGATCTCGCCGTTGCACGCGAGCGCCGCACCGCGCCCGTTGCAGAAGGCGCCGTCGTGCGCGACGACGACCACCACCGAGGCGCCGCGGGCGCGCAGCGAGCGCACGTGCGCGTCCACCACGGGCGCGGGATCGAGGAAGCGCAGGTCGGCGACATTCGAGGCCTTGGTGGTGCTGGGCGTGAGCGGCGAGGCCACACCCACGATGCCGATGGTGACGCCGCCGCGCGTGACGATGGTGTCGTCGCGGATCCACGGCACGTCGCGCCCGTCGGCGTAGCGCACGTTGGCGCCGAGCACGGCATGGTGCAGTTCGTTCATGCGCGCGCGCAGCGTGTCCTGGCCCCAGTCGAACTCGTGATTGCCAAGCGCACCGGCCGCGAAGCCGAGCGCGTTGAACCACTGCACGACGGGTCGCCCGAAGGCGAGGTTGGAGGCCGCGGTGCCCTGGAACATGTCGCCGCCGTCGAGCAGCAGCGTGGCGCACGACGCGCCGCATTCCGCTTGCGCCGCCCGCATGGCGTGCGCCACCTGCGCGGCGCCGCCGCGATTGCCCTGGTTGCCGTCCGGGCGTGGCTCGAGCGCGCCGTGGAAGTCGTTGGTGCTGATGATGCGCAGCGTCGTGATCGGCAAGCCGGTCGGTCGCGACGCCGGCGACGCCGCAGGCGACGACGACGACGACGACGGGCCGTCCCGGCGCGGATGCAGCGCGGCATACGCGGCGGCGGCGTACGCGGCGGGCTCGATGCGCCAGTTGCGCACGTGATAATCGGCCGGCGCCATCGTGCCGCGGCGCTCGACCTCGGCGATGAGCAAGTCACGGATCTCGACCTGCGTGTCCTTCAGCACCTGTGCGCCGCGCAGCATGTCGTAGCCGCCGCTGCCGCCCGCGCGATAGTTGTTGAGCGCCAGCGTGAACGAATCGGCCGGCGCCACGGCGCGGCCGCGCACCGAGAGCGACGTGATGCGGCTGCCGGCCGGCTTGGACAGGTCGATGACGTAGTCCGCGCCCGCGACCATGTCGAAGTTGTAGCCCGGCATCGCCGGGTTCTCGCGCACCTCGGGCACCGCGCCCGCGCGCACCACGAAGTAGCGCGCGCTCTGCTCGAGGTATTTGTTCGACGAACATGTCATTCCTATCGAAGTCATTTTCGGTGA
>JBBQZD010000067.1:0-11950 GCA_038208045.1 Gemmatimonadales bacterium
GGGCGTGCCAGTGACGTGGCGTACACTCATCAGCCGGTGGGAGCCGATGGTGCGATTTGTGGACGAGCAGGCCCGGGGACCCTACGCGCAGTGGGTGCACCAGCACCGGTTCACGCCGACGGCGGAGGGCACCCGCATTGACGATGACGTGATCTTCCGGCTCCCACTCGCGCCGCTGGGCGACCTCGCCGCGCCGGTGGTGCGCCGTCTCCTGCGCAACATCTTCTCGCATCGCAACACGGCGGTCGCGCAACTGCTGCTGGGTGCGCGCGCGCCCGAGGCGCGCAGTGATCCGGTGCGCATTGTGCGTGGCAACGCGGCGACGCTGCGCGAGTTCGCGCGGCACCGCTGATGGCGCGTCCTCAGCCCGCGGAGAGTACCTCGCCCACCACGTCGAGCAGGTGCGACACCGTCTCCACCGTATGATCGCCCATGTGGCCGATGCGGAAGGTCGTCGCGGCCAGCTTGCCGTACCCGCCGCCAAGCGACAGGCCGCGCGCTTCCACCGCGTCCACGAGCCGGCGTGCATCGGTGCCCTCGGCAGTCTTCACCACCGTGACCGTGGCGCTGCGGGCGCCCGCGGGCGCGAGGATGCCGCCGAGGCGACCGGCTTGCCGCTGTGATTCGATCCAGGCGTGCGTCACGGCGGCCATGGCCGCGTGTCGGGCCCAGCGGCACTCGACGCCCCTGGGACCGATGGCGGCCATCTGCGCATCGAGCGCGAAGAAGAGCGAGATGGCCGGGGTGTTGGGCGTCTGGTGCTTCGCAGCGTACTCGGCGAACTCGACCATGTCGAAGTACCGGCCGCGGGCCGGCGCGCGCTGCGCCCCGGCGAGGTAGCGGTCCGACACGCAGCAGAAGGCGAGTCCGGGCGGCAGCGCCAGCGCCTTTTGGCTGCCGGTGAGCACGAAGTCGAGCGCCCAGGCGTCGGTTTCCACCGGCATGCCGCTCATGCCCGACACCGAGTCGATGAGCGAGAACGCGCCGTTGGCGTGGGCGAGCTCGGCGATCGCTTGGATGTCCTGCGCCGCGCCCGTGGAGGTCTCGCAGTGTGCCGCCGTGACCGCCGCGAAACGCCCGGCGCGCAGCGCCCGCTCTACCGACTCGAGCGGGACGATGGCGCCATACGGCACGTCCAGCACCTCGACGGTGCGACCGCACGCCCTGGCGATGTCGGCAAAGCGCGCGGAGAAGGCGCCGTTGACGAGCGAGAGGATGGGGCCGGCCGGCGCGTTCCGGATGGCGCCCTCCATCAGCCCGGTGGCCGACGAACTGCTGATGAAGACCGGCCGCGACGTGCGGAACGTTCGACGCAGCCCGTCGTCGCAGCGGGCGTACAGGGCCTCGAACTCCGTGCTGCGATGCGAGAGCATCGGCTGCTGCATGGCGGCGAGGATCTCGGGCCGCACTTCGGTGGGGCCGGGCAGGAAGAAGGTGCCGAAGGCGGGCATGATCAGTCGGAGAGGACGTGAGCGACGAGGGCAGCGAAGGAATCGAAGACGTAGTCGGCGTCGGCGACCACAGCCTCGCGACGCACGAACCCAATGTAAGCGGCAAAGGCGTGCACTGCCGGGCGCATGGCCGCGTCGGTGGCGCCGTCGCCGACGGCGAGCGCGGGCCGCGGCAGGTGCAGCCCCTGCACGACGAGCGCCTTGCCCGCCTGGGTCATCAGCGGGGACGGCCGCGCGCCGGTGAACAGCCCGTCGGTGTCGGCTTCGGGTTCGACGGCGTGCAGGTGCGAGTCGGCGATGCCGAGGGCTCGCGTCATGGGCAACAGGGCGGGGCGCAGGCCGCCGCTGACGACATGCACAATGACGCCGGCGGCATGCAGGGCGGCGATGGCGTCGGCCGCGCCCGGCGCCAGCGCCGCGCGATAGGCGTCGCCAAGGGCGTGCAGCTCGCGCAGCGACGCGCCGATCATGGCGAGCCGCAGCACGTACACCTCCTCGAGCGGCACGGTGCCGTCCATCGCGCGGGCCGTGAGCGCCTCGACGGTCCGTTGCACCGCCTCGCCGCGCTGCGCGGCGAGCCAGTCGATGCCCTCGATGCCCGAGAGGGTCGAGTCGGCGTCGAGCACCACGGCGGCGTAGCGCTTCACAGGATGTTGCCGGGCGCCAGCCGGCCCTCAGGGTCGAACTCGTGCTTGAGGGCGCGCAGCATCGCCAGCTGGTGCACGCCGAGCTGCAGCCCCAGCCACTTGCTCTTCACCTTGCCGATGCCGTGCTCCGCGGCAACGGTGCCGCCCATGCCGATGACCGCGCGCAGCGTCTCGGCGAGCGCACCCTCGATCTGCTTCACTTCGCCGGGATTGCGGGCGATGAAATTCTGGTGCGGGTGCCCGTTGCCGAGGTGTCCATAGGTGACGGCCGGCGCGACGCCGTGCGCCGCGGTGATGCGCCGCGCCTCGGCCAGCGCCGTCGCGGCGAGCGGATAGGGCACGGCCCAGTCGGTGCTCATCCGCCGCCCGCCCTGCGACAAGAACGGCGCGGCGCGCTCGTGCATGGCCGCGGGCGCCGCGTGGCGCAGGCGCCGCGCCTCGCGCAGTGCCTGCTCGCCGTCGAACACGCGCACGTCACCGTCGGTCGCGCCGTGTGCCTGGGCGAGCACGAGCCACGCGTCGAGCGGCGGTTCGCCGTCGCCGGCCTCTTCGAGGTAGACCATGGCCTGCGCCTGCGGGGCCCACGACGGATCCTCCATCGCGATGCGTGCCACGTCGAACGACTGGTCGTCGAAGTACTCGAGGCAGCGCGGGCGCACCAGCGCCGATCGCCGCGCGGCGACGATGAACGCGAGCGCGTCGCCCTCCGACGGGAACGGCACACCGAGCCCGAGGATGCGCGCGGGCACCGGCAGCAGCGCGAGTTCCGCTTCGAGCACGACGCCGAGCGTGCCTTCGCTCCCGACGAACCAGTCCACGGGATCCTGCGCCAGCAGGTAGCCGACGGTGTTCTTCTCGACCGTCGGCCGCCGCGCCTCGAACAGCGAGCCGTCGGCCAGCGCCACCGTGAGGGCGCGCACGTGCGCGCGCGTGGGGCCGTAGCGCAACGTGCGTGGCCCCGAGGCATTGCACGCGATCGCCCCGCCGACGGTGCTCTCCTCCTCGCTGGTCGGGTCGGGGGCGAAGAACAGCCCGTGCGGCGCGCAGGCGCGCTGCAGGTCGCCAATGAGCACTCCGGGCTCGACGCGCGCGATCCGGCGTTCGGGATCGATCTCGAGAACGCGCGCCATGGGGCGCAGCGACAGCAGCCAGCCGCGCGCGGCCACCGAGGCCCCCGTGGTGCTGGTCTGCGCGCCGGCCGCGGTAACGCAGGTGCCCTCGGCCGCCGCCTGCCGCAGGAGCGCGACGGTCTCCTCGCGGGATTCCGGGCGCACCACCGCGTCGGGCACGTTGCGCAGCCCGGAGACGTCGCGCGCGTAGCCCTCGAGCGCCGCGGGATCGCGCAGGAGCGCGGTGCTCACCCGTCCCCGCCGAACCGGATGACGGTCGCGCTGCGCACGTCGCGCAGCGCCACAAGGCGCTCGCGCACGTGGGCCGGCGGCGTGCCGTCGATGGTAATGACGGCGAGGGCCTCGCCGCCCGCCTTCAGGCGCGCCTGGTGATACTCGGCGATGTTCACGCCCTCGTCGGCCAGCAGCGTGCCCACGCGGCCGATGACGCCGGGCACGTCGTGATTGCTGAGCACCAGCAGGGTGCCGCGCGGCGCGACGTCCACGTGGAAATCGCCGATGCGCGTGAGGCGCGGCGGCGCGTCGAGGGCGGCCACCCCGCCCACGCGCATGCTCTTGTCTCCCGAGACGAGGCGCACCTCGAGGGCCCGCGAATGCGGCGGCAGGCCGCCCGTGCCGGTGGCCAGCACCAGCCCACGCGCTGTCGCGAGCGACCGGGCATTGATCAGGTTCAGGCGCTCGGCCTCCACGACGCCCTCGAGCGTGCCGGCGGCTGCGGCGGCGAGCAGAGCGGCCGCGCCGGCCGCGAGGTCGTCGCCCATCTTGAGGGTGACCGAGTCCACGGCCAGCCCGCCGCGCTCGGCCAGCAGGGCGCGGGCCACCGCCGCGGCGCGGCGCGTGAGCCAGAGGGCCGGCCCGAGGGTGGCCGCCTCCTCGCCCGACAGCACGCCGTTGATGGACCGCGAGAGGTCGTCGTGCAGCAGCGCGTCGCGTACCGCCTCGCAAGCGTCCACCGCGACACTGCGTTGCGCCTCGGCCGACGACGCGCCGATGTGCGGCATCAGCAGGACGTTGTCGTAGCCGCGGAATGCGTGCTCGTCAACGAGCGGCTCCTTCACGTAGACGTCGAGCACGGCGCCGGCCACGTGCCCGCGGTCGAGCGCCGCGCGCAGCGCGTCGTCGTCCACGATGCCGCCGCGCGCCATGTTCACCACCACGGCGCCCGGGCGCAGCCGAGCGAGCGCTGCGGCGCCGATCATGCCCGTGGTCTCATCGGTGAGCGGCACGTGCACCGTGAGGAACTGGGCGGCGCCCAACAGCGCTTCGAGCGTCGCGGCGCGCTTGACCCGCATGGACGTGAAGCGGTCCTCGCTCACGTAGGGGTCGAACGCGTGCACGTCCATGCCGAACGCGTGCGCCCGGTGCGCCACCTCGCCGCCGATGCGCCCGAGCCCGACGATGCCCAGCGTCTTGCCGCGCAGCTCCGTGCCAAGCAGGGCGGAGCGCTCCCAGCGCCCCGCGTGCATCGAGGCGTCGGCCCGCGTGAGGTGGCGCAGCAGCGAGATGACGCTGCCGAAGAACAGCTCCGCCACGGCCACGGTGTTGCCGGCGGGCGCGTTGATGACGGCGATGCCAAGCGCGGTGGCAGTCTCGAGGGCGATGTTGTCCACGCCGACGCCGGCGCGCCCAACGACGCGCAGCCGCGTGCCGCGGCGCAGCAGCGCGTCGGTGATGCGCGTGGCGCTGCGCCCGAGAATGGCATCGTACTGGTCGATGCGTTCGAGCAGGTCGTGCGGCGGCAGCGTGGGGAGTTCATCGACCTCGAACGCGGCGACGGCGCGCAGCAGCGCGACGCCTTCGGGGTCGATGTCATCGGTGACGAGAATGCGGTGCGGCATGCGGATGGGTCGAGGCGGGCGCGCGCGGCGGCGAGTAGGTGCGCACCAGCGTAATTTGCCTCCGAACCCGCCCCACCGCGACCGTCCAGCGACCTTTCCCGTGCGCCCCTTGTCCTTTCCTGACGGATTCACGCTGCGCCGCGCCGCGGCCACCGACCTGCCCGCCTACGGTGCCTTTTTGCGGCGCACGTTCGTGGCCACCTACGGGCCGCACCAAGCGCCGGAGCGCATGGCCCGGCACGTCGCGGACCGGTTTGGCGACGGGCAACTCACCGAGGAGTTGCGCGACGCCGCCCGCACCCTGCTGCTGCTCGAGCGGCGGGGCCAAGTGGCGGGGTGCGTGCTGCTGCGTGCGGGCGCCGCGCCGCCGGCGGTGCAGGGCGCACGACCGGTCGAGATCGAGCGGTTCTATCTGGACGCGGAGTGGCACGGCCGAGGCCTGGCGGCCCCGCTGATGGCGGCCACCTTTGCCGCCGCACGCGAGGCCGGGCACGACGTGGCCTGGCTGGCCGTCTGGGAACGCAACCCACGGGCCATTCGCTACTATGAGAAGCAGGGATTCGCGATCGTTGGTCGGCACGTCTACCTGTTCGACGGCCTGCCGGAGGATGATCACCTGATGGCCCGCACGCTTCTCGATCGGGGCGCACAACGGTAATCTGCAGGCATCCAAAAGGAGACGTACCCATGACACTTCGCAACGCGCTCGTCGCCCTCGTCGTGATGAGCACCGCCGGTCAGGCCCAGGTGAAGCTCACGGCGGATCTCAGCGGTCGCGCCAGCACGCAGATCGGCCTGTCGGCGCCGCGCGTCGTGGGCGCGCCGGCACCGACGCCGCTCGTCGTCAAGATTGATTACGGCCAGCCGGCCGTGCGCATTCGCGACGTCCCCGTCGAATTTGCGCGGACCGACTCGATCTGGCGTCTCGGGGCCAACCTCGCGACGTCGCTGACCTCCGACGTGGATCTCCTGATCGGCGATCTCGCGGTCCCGAAGGGAGCGTACTCGCTCTACGCGACGCGCACGGCGTCGGGGTACCTGTTGATCGTGAACAAGGCCACCGGCCAGTCGGGCGCGGACTATGACGCGGCGAAGGACCTCGGCCGCGTGGCCCTGACGGCCCGCCCCCGCGCCGAGGTGCAGGAGTCGCTGCACATCGCCCTCAAGTCGGCCGACGACCGCCTGCCCCGGGGAACGCTGCTCATCTCGTGGAACAAGCTCGATCTCTCCACGAACTGGTCGGTCAAGTAGATTACGGGGGGCGGCTCAGTCGGCCGCCCCCTTCACAATTCCGTCACATGTCCGCAATGCCTGCACCGCGCCTCCAAGCCCTCCACGACGCCGGCCAGTCGCTCTGGCTCGACTACATCGATCGTCCCATGCTGCACAACGGCGAGCTGGCTCGCCGCATCGGCGACGACGTCCTGACCGGCATGACCTCCAATCCCGCCATTTTCGAGAAGGCGCTGGCGTCGGGGTCGGCGTATGACGCGCAGGTGGCCGGCCTCGTGGCGGACGGCGGCAACCGGACGGCCTGGCAGCTGTTCGAGGAGCTTGCCGCCGCGGACGTGCGCGCGGCCTGCGACCTGTTCCGCGGCGTGTACGACCAGACGCAAGGCGTGGACGGCTACGTCTCGCTCGAGGTGTCGCCCAACGTCGCCAACGACGTCGAGGACACCGTGCGCGAGGCGCGCCACCTCTGGGCGTTGGTGAACCGCCCCAACGTGATGATCAAGGTGCCGGGGACCGACGCGGGGAGCCTGGCGTTGCGCCCGCTCATCGCCGACGGAATCAACGTCAACGTGACGCTGCTCTTCGCCGTCGAGGCCCACGCGCGCGTCATCGATTCGTACCTGGCCGGACTCGAGGCGCGCGTCGTCGCCGGCCAGCCGCTGGCGCAGGTGGCCAGCGTGGCCTCGTTCTTCGTGAGCCGCGTGGACAGCGAGGTGGACCGTCGGCTCGACCTGCTCGTGGCGGCCGATCGGCTCGACGCGGCGGCCGCCGCCGCACTCAAGGGCAAGGCGGCCATCGCCAACGCGAAGTTCGCCTACCGGCTCTTCACGGACTCCTTCAGCGGTCCGCGATGGCAGGCGCTCGCCGCCCACGGCGCCCGCGTGCAGCGACCGCTCTGGGCGAGCACCTCGACGAAGAACCCCTCGTATCGCGACGTCCTGTACGTCGAGGAACTGATCGGGCCGCACACGGTGAACACGCTGCCGCCGGCCACGCTCGAGGCCTTCCGCGACCACGGCGAGACGCGCCGGACCATCGACGACGACCTGGCCGGGGCCGAGCGCGACCTCGCCGCCATCGAGGCGCAGGGCATCTCCATGCGCAACGTCACCGACCAGCTGCTCGGCGAGGGGCTCGCCTCGTTCCAGAAGGCCTTCGACACGCTGCTGGGCGGGCTGGAGCGGAAGGCCGTGGCCGCGGGCCGCCCCGTGGCCGCGAAGGCCACGTGAGCGCCGCCGTGCCCACGTCCCCCGTGCACACGCGCACCAAGGTCGTCTGCACCATCGGCCCGTCCTCGGCGACCGCGGACGCGCTGCGGATGCTGATGCTCGCCGGGCTCGACGTGGCGCGCATCAACTTCTCGCACGGCACGCACGACGAGCACGCGGCGCGCATCGCCGACATCCGGCGCCTCGCGCGCGAGCTCGGCCGGCCGGTCGCCATCATGGGGGACCTGCAGGGGCCGCGCATCCGCGTGGGCCATCTGGACGCGCCCATCGTGCTCGAGGACGGCAGCGAGGTCACGCTGGTGCACGAGAGCGTCGCCGCGGCCGGCGAAATCCCGGTGACGTACGATCACCTGGCGCAGGACGTGCATGTCGGCGCGCGCATTCTCCTGGATGACGGCCTGCTGGCCCTGGACGTGCTCGCCGTGGATGGCGCGCGCGTGCGCTGCAAGGTGCTGTATGGCGGCCTGCTCAAGTCGCACAAGGGGATGAACCTGCCCGGCGTGAAGGTGTCGGCTCCGACGCTCACCGAGAAGGACCTCGTGGACGTCGGCTTTGCGGTGCAGCACGATCTCGACTACCTGGCGCTCTCCTTCGTTCGCCGGCCCGAGGATATGGACACGCTGCGCGCGCTCGTGCCCAAGAGCATGCTGCTGGTGGCCAAGATCGAGAAAGACTCCGCGCTCGAAGACGTCGAGAACATCCTCAAGGCGTCGGACGCCGTGATGGTGGCGCGCGGCGACCTCGGCGTCGAGCTGCCCTTCGAGCTGGTGCCCATTGCGCAGAAGCGCATCATCGCGCTGGCCAACCGGTACGGCCGGCCGGTGATCACGGCCACGCAGATGCTCGAGTCGATGATCGAGAATCCGCGTCCGACGCGCGCCGAGGCGAGCGACGTGGCCAATGCGATCTTCGACGGCACCGACGCGGTGATGCTGAGCGCCGAGACGGCCGCCGGTGCCTATCCGCGCCTGGCCGTCGAGGCGATGGTGCGCATCGCCATCGAGGCCGAACGCCACCCGGTGGCGCGCGGCGTCGGCGCCGACCGTGTGGAGCCCGGCCACGCCAGCATCGAGGAGACCATCGCCGGTGCGACGGTGACGGCCGTGCGCCTGCTCGGCGCCGCCGCCGTGATCGTCCTCACGAAGTCCGGCTTCGCGGCGCGCATCGTCGCCGCGCGGCGGCCGGGCGTACCCATCCTCGCCTTCACGGACCAGGAACGCACCTACCGCCAGCTGGCGCTCGTGTGGGGCGTGACGCCCGTGCTGGTGCCGCACGCCGACACGTACGAGGAGATGGTCAGCCGGGCGCGCGGCACGGTGCTCGCGCTGGGGGCGGCCAAGCCCGGCGATCGCATCGTGCTCACCGCGGGCGTGCCGTTCGACGTGCCCGGCACGACCAACACGCTCAAGGTGGAGACGGTGTGAAGCTCACCTTCCTCGGCACCGGCACGAGCTTCGGCGTTCCGGTGATCGGCTGCGGATGTCCCGTCTGCCGGTCCGAGGATCCGCGCGACAAGCGCACGCGTGTGGGCGCCGTCGTGGAGGTGGGGCACACGCGCCTGCTGCTGGACACGCCGCCCGAACTGCGCCTGCAGCTGATTGCCTGCGGCATCGACCACGTGGACGCGGTGCTCTTCACGCACGATCACGCCGACCACACGCACGGCATCGACGACATCCGCGCCATTTCGGTGCGCCGTGAGGGCGCGCTCCCGATGTACGGCCCGGCCGAGACGCTGCGGTCGCTCGCGCACAAGTTTCCGTACGTCTTCGACGAGACCATTCGCGCCCTGCCCGGCACGCACAAGCCGGAGGGCACGGCGACCGCGCTCGAGCCCGGCGTGGCGGTGCGCATCGGCGATGCCACGGTCGCGCCCTTCGAGGTGCCGCACGGTCGCTGGCGGGTGTTCGGCTACCGCATCGGTGCGCTCGGCTATGTCACGGACGCGAAGTCCGTGCCCGACGCGGCCCTCGAGACCCTGCGCGGGGTGGAGGTGCTCGTGCTGAATGCGCTCTTCCGCACGGCGCACCCCACGCACCTGAGCCTCGACGAGGCGGTGGGCGTTGCGCGCCGCATCGGTGCGCGGCAGACGTGGCTGACGCACCTCACGCACGACAACTTCCACGCGACGCTCGCGCGCGAGCTGCCGCCCGACATCCAGCCGGCCTTTGACGGCCTGGCGGTGGAGTTCTGATGGCCTTCTCGCTCGACTACGCGTGGATGACGGAGCCGGCCGTGCCCGGCGGCGTGCCGGCGGCCGGGTGGACGGCGCTCGCCGACCGGTACCGCGAGGCGCATGCCGCCGTGGCGGCGACGGCGGCAACGGGGGTCTACGGCTATCGCGAACTCGAGGCGCAAGCTGCCGAGCGGACGCGGGTGACCGCCTTCGCGGAGCGCGTGCGCGGCCAGTACGACGACATCGTCGTGCTCGGCATCGGCGGCTCGTCGCTGGGTGCCATCGCCCTGCGCACGGCGCTGCTGCCCGCGGGGTGGAACGTGCGAACCGCCGGTCAGCGGCAGGGGCGGCCCCGGTTGCACGTGCTCGACAACGTCGATCCGCGGACGATCGCGGCGGTGCTGGAACTCGTCGACCTGCCGCGCACGCTGTGCATCGTGATTTCCAAGTCGGGCGGCACCATCGAGACGCTGGCGCAGTACCTCGTGGTGCGGCAGCGCGTGGTGGACGCCGGACACGACGTGGCGCGGCACTTCGCGTTCGTGACGGACCCGGTGAAGGGCGCGCTGCGTGCCATCGCGACGCGCGACGGCATTCCGGCGTTCGCGGTGCCGCCGAACGTGGGCGGACGCTTCAGCGTCCTCTCGCCGGTGGGCACGCTGCCCGCCGCGCTCTGCGGCGTTGACGTCGAAGCGCTGTGCGTCGGCGCGCAGGTGATGCGCGATGCCACCATGGGCGCCGAACTGGCGGCCAACGCCGCCGCGCTGTTCGCCACCCTGCAGTGGCGCGCCCACGCGCAGGCGGGGCAGGGACTGCACGTGATGATGCCCTACAGCGACGCGCTGCGCGACCTGGCGCCCTGGTTCGTGCAGCTGTGGGCGGAGTCGCTCGGCAAGCGCGACGTCGAGGGGCGGAACGTCGGCCCCACGCCGATTGCCAGCGTGGGGGCCACCGACCAGCACAGCCAGGTGCAGCTGTTCATGGAGGGTCCGGCCGACAAGACCGTCACGTTCCTTCGGCTCGAGTCGACGGACGACGACGTCGTCATTCCGGCGGCGGATGCCTCGGCGCCGGGGCTGGCGTTCCTCGGCGGACACTCGCTCGGGGAACTGCTCGACGTCGAGTGCCGCGCGACGGCAGCGGCGCTGGCCCGCGCGGGGCGTCCGTCCATGACGCTCTCCCTGGGCGCCGCAGACGCCTGGCACGTGGGCGGCGTGATGATGTGGCTGATGCAGGCCACGACCATCGCCGGCGCGCTCTACCGGGTGAATCCGCTCGACCAGCCGGGCGTGGAACTCGGCAAGCGGCTGGCCAACCGCGAGTTGGGGCATCCCGATGTCGCGGATGCCGCGGCCGGGGATTTGGCTGAGCCGATGCCCGTCTCGTCTCCCGAGCGTCGCCTGCGCGTCGGCTGAGCGGCGCTTGGCGCGCGCCCGCGCCGTTGCTGTCCGCCCTCGAAAGGGGCAAATTCAACAGTCTGCAGTTCGCGACCGCAATTTCGGCGCCCACGGCGCCTCTCTTCATGATGAGAAAGACCTGATGATCTCGACACCGACCGAAGCCCTGCATCGTGCACTCGGACCCATGGCGGCCATCGAGCATGGGCGCGTGACACTGACGGACCAGGCGTCGCTCGCCACGCCAAGCATGGACGACCTGGTGCATTTGGCCGTCTTCGGCGACGCCGCGGACAAGGAATGGGCGCGCTGGGCCATCTGGGAACTGGGCCAGCTGGTGGGCGTGCGCTGCGCGTCGATTCACGACCTGTACATGGCGCGCGGTCGGGGCGAGATCGCCGGCTTCACGGTGCCCGCCATGAACATTCGCGGCATGACCTACGACACGGCGCGCGCCATTTTTCGCACCGCAATCAAGCTGAACGCCGGCGCCTTCCTGCTCGAGATCGCGCGCTCCGAGATCGCGTACACCGACCAGCGCCCGGCCGAGTACGTGGCGGTAATGCTCGCCGCGGCACTGCGCGAGGGGTACCGGCACCCGATCTTCATCCAGGGCGACCACTTCCAGGTGAACGCCAAGAAGTACGCGGCGGACCCGGTGGCCGAAGTCGCGGCGGTGAAGATGCTCGCCACCGAGGCCGTGCACGCCGGCTTCTACAACATTGATCTCGACACCTCCACGCTCGTGGACCTGTCGAAGTCCACGCTCGCCGAGCAGCAGCGGCTCAACTACGAAGTGGGCGTCGCGCTCACGCGGCATGTGCGCGGCCTCGAGCCGGCTGGGGTCAC
>JBBQZD010000068.1:0-11928 GCA_038208045.1 Gemmatimonadales bacterium
CGGCGGCGAGCGCCAGCGCTTCTCGCTGGCCGTGCTCGTGAACTCCGGCGCCAACATGCTGGTGCTCGACGAGCCGACCAACCACCTCGACGTCGAGTCCATCGAGGCCATCGAGGACGCCCTCGACGAATACGAGGGCACCGTGCTGCTCGTCAGCCACGATCGCGCCTTCCTGCGCGAGCTGTCCACCCGCGTCTGGGCCTTCGACGGCGTGAAGGTCGAGGACTTCGGCGGCACCTTCGTGGAATGGGAGGCGCGGCAGAAGGCCCGCGCGGCCGACGCGTCGGCCGAGGCGACCCGCGCGTCCATCGCGCGTCGCGACGCGGACAAGCGCCAGTCGAAGCAGACCGCCCAGTCGCAGGAGAAGGAGCACGCCGCGCGGCGTGACCGGAAGCGGGCGCTGGAGCGCGCCGAGAAGGACGTGGCCGCGGGCGAGCGGCGCGTCGAGGTGTGTCGCGCCGAATTGCAGGACCCGGCGCTTTACGACGGCAGCGCCGCCAGCGCGCGGCGCGCGACAGAATTGACGAAGGCGCTCAAGGAAGCCGAGGCCTCGCTCGACGGCGCGATGCAGCGCTGGATGCAGGCCACCGCCGACTGAACGGAGCGGGCAAGCGAAAGCGGCCGGAACCCGTGGGGTTCCGGCCGCGTCGTCTGCTACCTGACTTGGCTACCTGGCCTGGCTACCTGGCCGGCGGCCGTCGCTTCGCGTAGTCGTCGGCCGCGTACCGCAACGCGAGCACCGCCGAGGCCTTCAGTTCGTACTCGACGGTGAGCTCGCCGAGTTGCGTCGGCGAGTGCCGGCTGCGCAGGGCCGACTTGACGTTGTACGACTGGTGGCGCCGGGCGTACTCGCGGCTCGCGTGCCAGAGCGCGTTCGCCGAGTGCCAGCAGGCCTCGTCGAGGCCGTCGTGCGAGGTGGAGCCCAGCGCCGAATATCGCACGCCCGCCGCTTCGAGATTGGCGGCACAGAGCACCGACACCTCAATGACGGCCTTCAGCTCCTCCTCTCCGCACGACAGTTCGAGCACCCGGGACAAGCGCGCCTGCTGCCGGCAGCATTCCTCCGCCGCCCGGAACATGGAATCCGCGGCGCATTGCAGCGACGGCAGCTCCTGGACGGCAAGCTCGAGGTCGCGTTTGGCTGTGGCGGACTTGGAAGTCGGCATACGGTGGCTGGGTCCGGGGTGGAGAATGAACAATTGACCGGGGTGGTACCCCGAAACAAGGGCACCGCACGGGAAAGCTCCCCTCCGCCGGGTCCCCCCCGCCACCCTTGGCGCCGTGCGGGATTCCCCGCTGGCCGCCGGGCAATTTCCCCTCGCCGAAATCCGGGCCGCGCGCAACATTATAGGGGCCGTTGCCGGCCACCCTGATGGCCGCCGGCATGGGGGGCGCCAGTCCGTGGGGCCCGCCGCCGAATGAGACCCGTCCGCGCCGTCCCGGCTGGCGCGTCACCAACCCCTGGTCGCATCCGGCTCAACCACCTTCTATTCAGGTGCATTCTGCAAGGAAGCTTCCACCATGCGCACCACCGGAACCCCGAGCCCGTCCACGACTGCCATGACCACCAAGAATGATGCCGGCGTGATGAATCCGCTGAAGAACCTGTCCGGGAAGGCCTACGTCTCCGCACTGATGGAGAGGGTCAAGGCGCAGAACCCGGCCGAACCCGAGTTCCACCAGGCCGTACACGAGGTCGTGGACTCGCTGAGCCTCGTGCTCGATCGCCACCCGGAGTACAAGGCCGCGCACATCATGGAGCGCCTCGTCGAGCCGGAGCGCGTCATCCTGTTCCGCGTGCCGTGGGTGGATGACGCGGGCGAGATCCAGGTCAATCGCGGTTTCCGCATCGAGATGAACAGCGCCATCGGCCCCTACAAGGGCGGCCTGCGCTTTCACCCGTCGGTCAACCTCAGCATTCTGAAGTTCCTCGCCTTCGAACAGGTGCTGAAGAACTCACTGACCACGCTGCCGATGGGCGGCGGCAAGGGCGGCAGCGACTTCGATCCGAAGGGCAAGAGCGACACGGAGGTCATGCACTTCTGCCAGAGCTTCATGACGGAGCTCTTCCGCCACATCGGCGCCAACACCGACATACCGGCGGGCGACATCGGTGTCGGCGCCCGCGAGATCGGATACCTCTTCGGGCAGTACAAGCGCCTGAAGAACGAGTTCACCGGCGTCCTGACGGGCAAGGGGCTGGCGTGGGGCGGCTCGCTGATCCGCCCAGAGGCAACGGGGTTCGGCGCCGTCTACTTCGCGCAGGAGCAGCTGGCGTCGAAGGGCGCCGACTTCGCCGGAAAGACCGTGGCGGTGTCGGGCTTCGGCAACGTCGCCTGGGGGGCGGTGAAGAAGGTGGGCGACCTCGGCGGCCGGGTGGTGACGATCTCGGGACCCGACGGCTTCGTGTACGACAAGGACGGCATCTCGGGTGAGAAACGGGAGTTCATGCTGAAGCTCCGCTCCACGGGCCAGGACATCGTGGCCCCGTACGCCGAGAAATTCACGAGTGCCACGTTCCACGCCGGCAAGCGGCCGTGGGGCGTCAAGGTGGACGTCGCGCTTCCGTGCGCCACGCAGAACGAGCTCGACGGAAACGACGCCGCCGAGCTGGTGAAGAACGGATGCGTTTGCGTCACCGAGGGCGCCAACATGCCCTGCACGCCGGAGGCGGTGGAGGCGTTCCAGCAGGCGGGCGTGCTCTTTGCGCCGGGCAAGGCGGCGAACGCGGGCGGCGTGGCGGTGTCGGGGCTCGAGATGTCGCAGAACAGCATGCGCTACAACTGGTCGCGCGAGGAGGTGGACGCCAAGCTCCATGTCATCATGAAGAGCATCTACCAGGCGTCGAGCGACGCGGCGGCCGAGTACGGCACGCCGGGCAACCTGGTGAACGGCGCGAACATCGCGGGCTTCAAGAAGGTCGCCAACGCCATGATGGACCAGGGCGCCGTCTGATCGCACGGCGCGGGGAGACCGTCCGGGGGCGCGGGGTGGCAGTCGGCCACCCCGCGTTCCTGTCTTGCCCCGGGTCCGGGGCGCGCCGCGCATGACGGAGGAACGGCGCGCGACGCGGCCGACAGACGCCCGGCCCCTCGAGAGCTTCCAGGACCTCATGCCGTACCGCGTGCAGGACATCCTGCTCGTGTCGAGCCTGTACGACGCCTTTACGCTGCAGGAGGATGGCCGGCTGAACGAGCTGGTGATGAACGAGTTCATTGACCTCGACACGCACCACACGCCCCACATCACGCACGTGGCGAGCGGCGCCGAGGCCGTGGCCAAGGCGCGCACGCAGCGGCAGTTCAACCTCGTGATCACGACAATCCACCCGGGCGACATGGACGCCACGGCCCTGGCGCGCCAGCTGGCCGACGCCGGGCTGGACGTGCCGGTGCTGGTGTTGGCCTACGACCACAAGGAGCTCACCGACTTCCTCGCGCACGCCGATCTGTCGCGCATCGAGCGCTGCTTCCTGTGGCAGGGCGACGCGCGCATCCTGCTGGCGATGGTGAACTACGTCGAGGACCAGCGCAACGTCGCGCACGACACCGAGAGCACGGGCGTGGGGGTGGTGCTCCTCGTCGAGGACAGCATCCGGTACTACTCGTCGCTGCTCCCGACGGTCTACACCGAGATCATCCGGCAGTCGGCCAATGCGCTGGGCGAGGGGAGCAACCTGTCGCACAAGCTGGTGCGCCTCCGCGCCCGTCCCAAGATCCTGCTGTGCACCTCGTACGAGGAGGCCTGGGCGCGGTGGACGACCTACCGCGCGCACGTGATGGGAATCATCACCGACGTCGAGTTCCCGCGCGACGGCGTACTGGCGCGAGACGCGGGGTTCGCCCTGGCCCGCGCGGTGCGCGACGAGGCGCCCGACGTGCCAATCCTCATGCAGTCGGGCCGCACGGAATACTTCGCGCGCGCCGCCGACGAGGGACTGCCCTTCGTGCTCAAGGGATCGCCGACGATGCTGCACGAGCTGCACGGCTTCATCGTCGAGTACTTCGCCTTCGGCGATTTCGTGTTTCGGCTGCCCGACGGGCGCGAGGTTGGGCGTGCCACCGACCTGCGCACGCTCGAGGCGCAGCTCGCCACGGTGCCCGGGGAGAGCCTCGTTTTCCACGGCGAGCGGAACCACTTCTCCACGTGGCTGGCAGCGCGCGCCGAGTTCGGACTCGCCCATCGGCTGCGCGCCCGCCGCGTCACCGACTACCGCACGCCCGAGGACCTGCGCGCCAACCTCATCGCCACCATCGCCGAGTACCGCGACGACCAGGCCCAGCTGCAGGTCGGCGACTTCGACCGCGACACGTTTGACGCCTCGGCGCCGTTCTTCGCGCGCATCGGCGGCGGGTCCATTGGCGGCAAGGCGCGCGGCCTCGCCTTCGTGCGGCGGCTGGTCGGGCTCGACGGCATCAACCGCCGCTTTCCCGGCGTCCGCGTGGGCGTGCCGCCCGCGGTGGTGCTCGGCACCGACGTCTTCGACCGCTTCCTTGCCGACAACGATTTGCTCGACGTCGCCTTCCGGGCCACCGACGACGACCTGCTGATGCGCCGGTTCCTTGCCGCCCGGCTTCCCGAAGACGTGCTTGCCGACCTCGCCGCGTTCCTCGGGCAAGTGCGCTGGCCGCTGGCCGTGCGCTCGTCAAGCTTGCTCGAGGACTCGCAGTACCAGCCGTTCACGGGCGTGTACGACACGCTCATGCTCCCCAACCGGCACCCCGACTTCGACGAGCGCCTCGCGCGCCTCGTCGAGGCGATAAAACGCGTGTACGCCTCCACCTTTCTGCGAAATGCCAAGGCCTACCTCCGGGCCACACCGTACCGGCTGGAGGAGGAGAAGATGGCGGTCATCATCCAGCGCGTCGTCGGCGCCGCGCACGGACCGCGCTTCTACCCGGATTTCTCGGGGGTGGCCCGCTCCTACAACTTCTACCCGGCCGCGCCGCTCCGATCGGAGGATGGCGTGGCGGCGGTGGCGCTCGGCCTGGGCCGTGCGGTGGTCGAGGGCGGGCGCGTGCTGACCTTCTGCCCGCGCGCGCCGCGCCACCTGCTGCAGTTCTCGTCGGTCGCCGACATTCTCGCCAACTCCCAGCGGCAGTTCTGGGCCGTCGACTTCGGCGACGACGACGGCGCGTCGCCCGAGCACGGCATGCGCGAGCACTGCTTCGAACTCGACACCGCCGAGGAGGACGGCACGCTGTCCGCGGTCGGCTCCACGTACTCGCTGGAGAACGACGCCGTCTACGACGGCCTGTCGCGACCGGGCGTGCGCCTGGTGAGCTTCGCGCCGATCCTCAAGCACAACCGCTTTCCGCTCGCGCCGCTCCTGGCGGAGTTGCTGGAGATCGGCGCCGGCGGAATGAACCGCCCGTGCGAGATCGAGTTCGCCGTGCGCCTCGGACGGACGGAGAACGAGCCGCACGAGTTCGGCTTCTTGCAGCTCCGCCCGCTCGTGCTGTCGCGCGAGACCGAGGCGCTGGACATCGGCGAGGTGGATCCCTCAAGCCTCATCTGCCGGAGCCCGCGCGTGCTCGGTGAAGGGATCGTCGACAACCTGCACCACATCGTCGTCGTCGACTTCCACCGGTTCGACCGATCGCAGACCCGCGAGGCCGCCGCCACGATCGCACGCCTCAATGCCGGTCTCGTCGCCCGCGGCCAGCCCTACCTGCTGATCGGGGTCGGCCGATGGGGATCGGCCGACCCGTGGCTCGGCATCCCGGTGCGGTGGGACGAGATCTCGGGCGCGCGCGTGATCGTCGAAACGGGCTTCCGGGACTATCGCGTCACGCCGTCGCAGGGCAGCCACTTCTTCCAGAACCTGATGTCGTTCCAGGTCGGGTACTTCACGACCAATCCCGAACTGGATGACGGCTTCGTCGACTGGCAGTGGCTTGCGAACCAGCCGGCGGTCGAGGAGGAGGGCCATGTGCGGCTGCTGGAGTTCGCCGCGCCGCTCGTGGTGCGGATGAATGGACGGCGAAACGAGGGCGTCATCAGCAAGCCGGCCTGACGTACCCAGCCGGCTAGCGCAGTTCGCCCGCCCGGACGTAAAGCGGGAACGTCACTCGCCGAAGCGTGGAGGGTACGCCCCAGTGCTGTCCGATGGCCCGTGCGAATGCGTCGAGGGGTTCCCGCCCGCGCGCGGCGATGCACCGCTGCACCGACGACCAGGTCTCGACATAGCCGAGGAACTGCGGCAGGGTCAGGTCGTGCACCATCTCGAACGGCGGTACGTCGAGCTCGTCGATCGGCAGCGCCACCGTCCGGTAGTGCTGGTCCACCAACCGACGCTCCGGCGGCCAGAATGCCCCGACCGTCACGCGGTGGAAGAACTCGACGAGATCGTCAATCATCGGCTCGATACGGCAGAGCGTGTAGCACCAGACCGCCAGCACGCCGCCCGGCTCCAGCACGCGGCGTGCCTCACCCACGAACGCTTCGATGTCAAACCAGTGCAGCGCCTGCGCGGCGGTGACCAGTTGGGCGCTGCCCGCCATGATGCCGCTGTCATATGTCGCGCGACGGTATCTCACGCGGGGATGCCGTGGCGCACTCGCCAGCTGCGCGTCGCTGGGATCGGTCGCGATGACCTGCGCGAACCGCTCCGCGAGCCCGATCGCCGCCTGCCCGTTGCCCGTGCCGCAGTCCCAGGCGAGGCGCGTGCCAGGAGCGCGCATCGCCAGGTAATGGAACAGCACGGTTGGGTAGCGCGGCCTGAACCGCGCGTAGGCCCCGGCCTGCCCGGAGAAGTGGTCGGCGAAACCCGCGGGCACGCCGGCGTCCCTATGGCGCCGTGTCGTCGGCCACGAACGCCAGGCGATCGCCCTTCGCGCTGATGGCCAGGCGGGTGATGTTGCGCACGCCGTCGGCCGCGAGGTCGGCCGCCACGTCCCACCGGCCGTTCACCCACGCGAGAATCCGCGAACCGCTCGCCGTCAGCAGCACGCCATCCGGCGTCCAGACGTGATAGTCGGCCCGGTCGGGCGCTTTGGCGATGGGCGTCGCGATGCGCGTCGTCAGGTCGAGTTCGGTGATCCACGCTCCGTCGCCGCCCAACTGCACGAAGCTGATGGTCCGCCGGTTGGGAATCTTCTGCAGCGCCCGCCCGATGTTGCTGGCCGCCACATCGGCGTTGCCCGTGCGCACGTCCGCGATCTGCAGTGTGGCCGGCGAGCCGAGCACGAACAGGCCCAGCGTCGTCTCGCTGGCCCAGACGTGATAGCCCACCGGCTTGATGCGCTCGAGCAGGATCGTGGGGGCCTCGTCGCCGCGCAGCGCAAACGTCCACAGCCGCTGCGTACTGTCGGCCTCGACGCGCACCGAGGAGAAGTGCACCCCGTCGGGCATCGGCGTCGCGGAGTACTCGCTCTCGACATCCGACCGGGTGACCCGGCTGCGCGCCAGCGTCGCGAGCTCGATGCGCCAGATGTCCGAGGGCCCGTCCTGCTCGATGACCGTGTACAGGATGGCCGCGCCGTCGGGCGTGAACGCGGGCTGATTGTCGTAACCCGTGCGATGCGTGAGGTTGACCGCACGGCCCACGTGCGGCACGCCGCGCGCCGTCAGCGACGCCGTCCAAATGTCGGTGGAGGGACGCCCCTGCGCGAGCGCGGCGGCGCACGGCACGGCCAGCAACAGCGCGACGCGGCGTGCGAACGACGGAATCAGGATCATGCGAGTGCTCCGGAGCGGATGGCGTAGATCAATTCGGTGTGGTGGCCTCGCGGTTCGCAAGCGCGGCCGGCGCGCGCACCTCTCCGAGGCACTCGCCGAAGCCGATGCGCCGATAGCCCTCGCGCTCACACCAGCCGCGCATGATGACCTCGTCGCCGTCCTGCAGGAAGGCGCGCGTCTCGCCGTTCGCGAGCGCCACGGGTTCTTGTCCCCGTGCCGCGAGTTCCAGCAGGCAGCCGCGTGACCCCTTGTCCGTCCCCGACACCGTGCCGCTCGCCAGCAGGTCGCCGGGACGCAGGTTGCAGCCGTTGCTCGCGTGATGCGTGAGCATCTGCGCCATGGTCCAGTACATCGAGGAGAACGCCCCCTGGCTGAGGCGCTCCTCCGGCAGGTCCGCCGCGCGCATGGCCGCGGTGCGCAACCAGACCTCGAGCGTGATGTCGAACCCGCCGCGCGCGCGGTCCGTGGCGTCGTCCAGATACGGGAGCGGCGCGGGGTCACCGGCCGGACGCACGTAGGCCGGCGCGCGGAACGGGGCCAGCGCATCGAGCGTCACGATCCAGGGCGACACCGTGGTGGCGAAGCTCTTGGCCAGGAACGGTCCGAGCGGCTGGTACTCCCACTGCTGCACATCGCGCGCCGACCAGTCGTTCACGAGGCAAAGGCCGAAGAGGTGCTCCTCGGCGCGCGCCAGCGGAATGGTCTCGCCCATCGCGCTGCCACGGGCGATGAAGGCGCCGATCTCGAGTTCGTAGTCGAGGCGCTCGCTCGCTCGCACGACGGGCGGGCCGGCCGGATCCTTCACCGTCTGACCATGCGGCCGGCTTACGGGGGTCCCGCTGGCCACGATGCTCGACGCGCGGCCGTGGTACCCGATGGGGATCCACTTGTAGTTCGGCAGCAACGGGTTGTCGGGTCGGAACATGGCGCCGACGTTCGCGGCATGCGCAATCGACGCGTAGAAATCGGAATAGTCGCCAATCTCCGCCGGAACGCGCATGCCGATGGCGTCCATGGACACCAGCACGTCGCCCGCCAGGCCCTGGGCCCGTTCACCCTCGGCGGAGTCCGCGCGCAGCAGGCGGTGCACGACGCACCGCACGGCCTTCGCGTCGGCGCGCCCCAGCGCCATCAGCGGATTCAGCGTCCACGAGCCAAGCGCGTCCCGCACCGTTGGGTCGAGCCGGTCGAACAGGCCCGCCCGCACCGCCGCAAGGCAGTCGAGCACCTGATCGCCGATGGCGATGCCGACGCGCGGCCGCTCCTCGAAGTCGTGACGGAAGACGCCGAACGGAAGGTTGGTCAGCGGAAAATCGGTGCCCGGCAGGTTGGCGCGCTCGACCCACGACTCGAGCGTGGGATCGTGGGTCTCGTCGAGTGGCGGAGTGGTCACGTGAGGTGGAGTGCGGGGAGTTCGTCCATTGGTTCGCGAAACGAGCAGGATCCGACGCCAAGCGCGAACTGCGCGCGTACCGCCGCCACCGCGTCCGCGCCGGCCCCGTACGTCCGCCATCGCACGCCGGTCGCGTCGAACCGGATGGCGGCCGGGTCGCGTTCCTCGAGCAACGGCACCGCGTCGGTGGCGGGCATGCCCACACGCACGAACAGCGCCGCGAGCAGGACGTTGAGGAAGCCGAACATCGGGCCGCGGTCCGCGCCGGCGTCGTACGTCAGCGCGTACTCGCCGCGCAGGGGATGATGCAGCCCCGCCGTGGCCTTGAACGCAACGTCGTGCCGGGCGCACGACGCGAGGAACCGCGCGACGGCCTCGGCCGGTGGAAAGGCGTCGCGCACCACACCTCCCGTCCGGATCTTGGCGCGCAGTCCGCGCTCGCCGAGGGTACGCACGAACGCGTCCGGATCATCGCGCACTGGAATCTCGACGAACACCGGTCCGAACGCCGCGAGCGGCGCGAGCGCTCCGAGCGCCCTGAGCGCGTCCAGCGACTGCACCGTCGTCTCGACGCTTTCCACGACGGCGCGTCCGGCGTGGCGGGCGTTAAAGGCCCCAATGATATCGGTGTCGGTGGCCTGCCCCAGCACCGACAGGCGCCACGGACCGGGGCCGACCGCGGACGGCATCGCCGCCGCGAATTCATCGAGGCGGCCCGCCGGCAGCACGAACCTCCCGAGCGCCCATGCCTCAGCACTCGAGCGATGGGCCCCGTACGCCGCGACGGCCTCGGCCATCGACAGCGCCGCGGGGGGAAACAACCCCGCGTAGTCGAGGAGGCCGCCGAGCAGCGCACGAAGCGCCGGAGCGCTCATCGAACGTCCGAGGTCCAACGTCTGACGTCGAATGTCCAACGTCCGATGTCGTCCGTCACATCTTCGGCCCGGTCTCGAGGTACTTCCCCAGCCAGCCGTGGAATTCCTTGTACCAGAGCTGGCTGTTCTGCGGCTTCAGGATCCAGTGCCCCTCGTCCGGAAAGACCATCAGGCGACTCGGCACGCCCTGCCGCTGCAGCGTGGTGAACATCGACAGCCCCTCGGTATACGGCACGCGGTAGTCGAGCTCGCCGTTGATCACGAGCGTCGGCGTCTTGAAGTTCTTCGCGTAGAGGTGCGGCGAGAACTTGCGGTACTGCGTGGCCATGGCCGTCGGATCCCAGAACGGGCCGCCGTACTCCCACTCCGGGAACCAGAGTTCCTCGGTGGCGGCGTACATGTTCTCGAGGTTGAACGGGCCGGCGTGCGACACCAGCGCCTTGAAGCGGTTGGTGTGGCCGGCGATCCAGTTCACCATGTAGCCGCCGTACGACCCGCCGGCCGCGGCCATCCGCGTGCTGTCCATCCACGGATTCGCCTTGAGCGCGGCGTCGAGTCCCCGCATCAGGTCCACATAGACCTTCCCGCCCCAGTCCTTGCTGACGCCGTCGGTGATCCGCTGGCCATAGCCCGTGGAACCGCGCGGATTGATGATCACCAAACCGTAGCCGCCGCTGGCGAACATCTGGTAGTTCCAGCGCGTGGACCACGAATCGAGCCACGCCCCCTGCGGCCCGCCGTGAATGAGCAGCAGCACCGGGAACTTCTTCCCCGCTTCGTACTGCGGCGGCTTCATCGTCCAGCCGTGGATGCTGTCGTTGTTCGCGCCGCGGAACCAGTAGTCCTCGAGCGGCGGCAGGGTGAACTGTGCCAGCATCGCGTCGTTCTCGTGCGTGAAGGCGCGCTGGTTCGAGACGCCCGACGCATCGAGCGTTCCGAGCCACACTTCCGGCGGGGCCGACGCGGACTCCCGGATCCAGGCGACGGTTCCGTTCTTCGCGATCGTGAGCTGCGTGTTGTTGTGCTCGGTGATCACCGGCTGCGGCTTGCTGGCGCTGCCCTTCTCGTCAACGGTCACGCGGAAGTAGCGGTCATGCCCGCGGTCGCCGGCCATCACCAGCAGCGTCTTGCCGTCGGGCGCGGCCACGTAGCCGTCGGCGTTGCGGTCCCACGACGGGAGCAGCTCGCGCGTCTTCTCTGTCGCGACATCCTGCGCCATCAGGCGCCACTTGTCGGCCTCGAAGCCGGCGCGCCGCTGCGATGCGTAGAACATCGTGTGGCCGTCCGTCGACGATACCGGATTCTGGTCGGCGCCAGGATTCGCCACAGTGGAGACACGCACACTGCCGCCGTCCACGCTCACCGAATGAATGTTGATGTCGGTGCTCCACGCCTCCTTCACGCCCTGATCCTTGGCGGTGAAGGCGATGTAGCGTCCTAGAGGACCGAACGAGTACCCCTCACTGCCCCCAAACGGCCCGGGGGGCACGTCGTACACCGCCCCCGGCACCAGGTCACGCAGATCGCTGCCATCCGGCTTCACCACGAACAGATGCGAGCGCGTTCCCTCGTCGTAGGCGTTCCAGTGGCGGAACATCAGCGCGTCCGCCAGGTGCGCTTTCACCTTGCTCTCGCTCTTCGCCTTCTCGCGCGCAGCGTTGCACGCCTCGTCGCGGCAGGCGGGGTACACCGCCGACACGAACGCGACGCGGTCACCCGTGGGCGCCCAGACAGGACCGCTGGCCCCGCCGGTCAGCGTCGTCAGCTGCTTCGGTCCAGCCCCCGACGACGCCGCAATCCACAGCTGGCCGCCGTTGGTGTACACGACCGACGAGCCGTCCGGCGACCAGCGCGCTTCGGCCGCCATCGTCTTGTCGTCGGGGAACTGGCGCGCCGCGCCGCCGCTCACCGCGGCGACGAACGTCCGCGTCGTGCGCTTGTTCGCCGTCAGGTCGGTGCTGCGCACCGCGTACAGCAGCC